>NZ_JBJIAL010000008.1:0-208172 GCF_045310895.1 Mycobacterium sp. SMC-18 | reverse complement strand
TGCAAGATCAGGCCGACGAAATCACTGCTGAGCTCGACACCCTCACTGCTGCATTCAATCCTGCACTCCGGGCCGCCCACGGCGTCGGCCCGGACACCGCCGCTCAACTGATCATCACCGCCGGCACCAACCCCCAACGACTCCGCAGCGAAGCCTCCTTTGCGATGCTCACCGGAGTCGCTCCCATCCCGGCCTCGTCCGGGAAAACCAGCCGCCACCGACTCTCCCGCGGCGGCGACCGCGCCGCCAACAACGCCCTGTACCGCATCGCCCTGGTCCGCATGGCCCACGACCAACGCACCCGCGACTACGTCACCCGCCAGACCGCCGCCGGCCGGTCCAAAAAAGAGATCCTGCGGATGCTCAAACGCGCTATCGCCCGCGAGATGTTCAAACACCTCACCGCACCCAGCCCGATCGACGACTACAGCGACCTCCGCCCGGCTCGTCGAGCCACAAACATCACTCTCACCGCCGTCGCCGACCACTTCGGCGTATGGCCCAACGACATCTCCCGCCTCGAACGCGGCCTCAAACGCGACGACACCCTCGCCGCTACCTACCGCCAATGGTTAAACACCCAGCTCAACCACGCCGCTTGACTATTAACAGAAATAGGAGCATCAAGTTCCGTTCCCCGACTCCGCCACCCCTTTCACGACGTCACCACCGGGTCACGCCCGCGACACGCCGAGCCGCCCGATCTCGAACACATGTTTGATGAATCGGGTGCGCTGGGCTAGATTCGTCTCCATGAGCGACAGCACCGATACCCCGGACACACAGGCAGGCGGACGGTCCAGCAGCCTCACCGAGCGCCAGCGGACCATCCTCGATGTCATCCGCACCTCGGTCACCACGCGCGGTTATCCGCCCAGCATCCGGGAGATCGGTGACGCCGTCGGTCTCACCTCGACGTCGTCGGTGGCCCACCAGCTGCGCACCTTGGAGAAGAAGGGCTACCTGCGCCGTGATCCGAACCGCCCGCGCGCGGTGGACGTGCGCGGCGCGGACGATTCGACCGGAGCCACCATCACCACCGATGTCGCCGGTTCGGACGCGCTGCCCGAGCCGACCTTCGTCCCGGTGCTCGGCCGGATCGCGGCCGGTGGCCCGATCCTGGCCGAAGAGGCCGTCGAAGACGTCTTCCCGCTCCCCCGCGAGCTCGTGGGCGAGGGCTCGTTGTTCCTGCTGAAGGTCGTCGGCGAGTCGATGATCGACGCCGCGATCTGCGACGGCGACTGGGTCGTCGTGCGGCAGCAGAATGTGGCCGACAACGGCGACATCGTCGCGGCGATGATCGACGGCGAGGCCACGGTGAAGACCTTCAAGCGCACGAAGGGCCAGGTGTGGCTGATGCCGCACAACCCGGCGTTCGATCCGATCCCGGGCAACGACGCGGTCGTGCTCGGCAAGGTCGTGACCGTCATCCGCAAGATCTGACGCCCGCCAGACCTACAGATGAGCCCCGCTGCAGTCGCTCGCAGCGGGGCTCAGTCGTGACTCCGGTCAGCCGCGGATGAACCCGTTGGTGACCGCGAATTCCTCACTGGCAAACCAGATTTGGACAGGGGCCTCGGCATATCCGGGAGATCCCGGCACCCAGTACAAACCCGACTCCGTGTTGGCCTTGATGTCATAGCCCTCGGGCGGCTCGGCACCGGTGGCCACACGGAACGACATCTGGGCGGTCTCGGGTTCCTCGGCCCCCAGCGCATGGTGTCTGCCGCTGGCGGGACCGGCCACCACCGTCTCCTCCGGCGGTGTCGCGACCGCAGGCGGCTCGTTCACAGGAGGCTCGTCCACGGGCGTCTCGGTGGCCGGTTCCGCTGCCGGGGTCTCGGCCGCCTCGACCTCGGGGGCCTGTTCGTGCGGCTCGGGCGCGCGCTCGTCACCGGCCTGGGAGTCGGCGTCCCGGCCGTCGGCCGGCGCTGCCCAGACGCGGTCGCCGGGGTCCCGGGGCCGTAGGCCCGCGAAGCCCGCCAACCCGGCCGCGGTGAGGCCTGCCGCCGCACCGCCGCGACGCAGGGCGTCGGGCAGTTGCACCGATGTCGTCGGCTCGTCGGCGGATTCGTCGGCGTCCGGCTCGGTGGGCTCGGCCGCGTCCACCGGCTGGGCCTCGGCTTCGGCCTGCGCCTCGGGCACCTCCTCGGACCGCTCACCCTCGGCCGTCTCGGCCGGCGTTTCAGTGGGCTGTTCGGCCGTGAAATCCGGGTACACCGTCGGCGCGGTGTCGATGACATCAGGGTTGCTCTGGAACGCGGGGCCGCCGTGCGGGTTGTCGAACTGCTGGTCCTCGGCCGCGTACTCGTCGCCGTACTCGCTGTCGGCGCCGCCATCGGCATACTGCGGGTCGCCGTACTCGCCGTCGCCGAACTCGTGGTCGTCGTAGTCGTACGCGTCCTGGTCGTCGATGGCGTCCTGACCGGCATTCCGCCGGCGCCGCAGCAGTGCCGCGATCACGATGCCGACCACCACCAGCAACAGCGGGATGATCGCCAGCAGCCACCACCAGTGGAACTGGTACCACTTGCCGGACTCATCGGCCTGCGAGGTCACGCCACCCGGCAGATCGACACTGGGCACCTGGAGGCCGCTCAGTTGCGACGCCAGCTCGGCGGGCTCGGTGCTGAACGCCCGGGTGGACTTGTTCCACGAGATCGAACCGCCGGTGAACTTCTGGCTGACGACGTCGCCGTTGACGGTCTGGTCGGCGGTCGGTGCGCCGAGCTTGCCGGTGGCGCCGCCGAGCTTGTCCCACGCCGCGTTCATCGCGCCACGGACGACGAACGCGCCGTGCTCGGGCGTCCAGAAGATCGCCGGGTTGTCGGCTGCGGCGAAGGTGGCGATCCGGCTCGTCGGGGAAATGCTGCCGTCGGTCTCGTTGCTCGCCGGGAAGCCGAGATCGCCCTGCGGTCCGCCGGCCGCGCGGTACTTGGCCAGCACATCGCCGGTGATCGCGTGCGCCCCGGTTGCCGGCGAATAGAAGATGGTGCCGCCGGCGAAGTTCTGTGCCACGCCGTCGCCGACCTTGTACTGGGCCCCCTGCTCGTCGCCCAGCGTGCCCTGCGGCCCGCCGGCCGCCCGGCGCGCCGCGGCGATGGCCGTCGTCGCATCGCCCGGCACGTCCAGCCCGGTCAGTTGGCCTGCCAGGTCGGCGGGCGTGGTGGTGAACGTCTTGGTCTTGGCGTTCCAGCTCACCTCACCGCCGGTGAAGGGCTGGGTGACGACGTCGCCCTTCCAGGACTCGTCGGCCGTGGGTACGCCGAGGGTGCCCGCCGAGCCGCCCAGCTTGTCCCAGGCGGCGTTGATGGCGCCGCGAACCACCCAGGCGCCGTTGTCGGGCGTCCAGAAGATGACCGGCTTGTCGGCCGCGCTGAACGTGCTGTTCCGGCTGTCGGTGGCCTTGCCCGCACCCTCGTCGATGGTCGGGAAGCCGAGATCGCTGTCGGCGGCGCCGCCCAGCGCCTGGTACTTGTCGAGAATCGCGCCGTAGATGAGATGAGCGCCGGTGCTCTCGCTGAAATAGATCTTTCCGCCCGCGAAGTTCTGCGCGAACCCCGCGCCGACCTGGTAGACGTCGCCGTCCTTGGCGCCCAGCTCACCTGTGTCACCGCCCGCGGCATCCCAGGTGTGGGATATCGCCGCGTCGGCGTCGCTTTCCGGTGTCGCAAATGCCGTCGGCGCCATGAGCAATGCCACCGCGACAGAAAGGGCACCGATACCAGCCCATCCGCCGCGGGTTCGCAGCCCGGTCATCGAATTCCTCCCGCGGTCGGCAAAACTCCGGACACAATTCCGTCAGACAAACTCTCTTGATCGAGAGATTCTGTCAACTTTGCTTCAGTTCATGCCTATAGTGCGGGATATCCGGCGGTGACGCACCAGTGTGTCGCGGATCGATATGCGAATAAATTCCGCACGGTCAATTAGTTAAACGCCCAATCCGCGCCCGATGATCTCCTTCATGATCTCGGTGGTGCCGCCGTAGATGGTCTGGATCCGCGAGTCCAGGAATGCCCGCGCAATGGGATATTCGCGCATATAGCCGTAGCCGCCGTGCAACTGCAGGCAGCGGTCCACCAGCCGGACCTGCGCCTCCGTCGAATACCATTTGGCCATCGCCGCCTGGTCGATTGTCAGCTTTCGATCGAGATGCAGGCGAATGAACTCGTCGACCATGATTCGGACGGCCGTGGCCTCGGTCGCCAGTTCCGCCAACACGAATCGACTGTTCTGGAAGCTGCCGATCGGCTTGCCGAACGCCTTACGCTCCTTGGCGTATTGCAATGTCGATTCCAGCACCGCCTCCATCGCCGCAGCAGCCATCACGGCGATGGAAATGCGCTCCTGGGGCAGGTTCTGCATCAGATAGACGAATCCCATGCCCTCGACGCCGAGCAGATTCTCGACCGGGACTTTGACATCGGTGAACGACAATTCCGCGGTGTCCTGCGCGTCGAGGCCGATCTTGTCGAGGTGACGGCCGCGTTCGAAACCCGCCATGCCACGCTCGACCACCAACAGGCTGAAGCCCTGTGCGCCCTTGTCCGGATCGGTCTGCGCGACGACGATCACCAGGTCGGCGTGAATACCGTTGGTGATGAACGTTTTCGAGCCGTTGAGCACGTAGTGGTCACCGTCCCGGACCGCGCGGGTCTTGATGCCCTGCAGGTCACTGCCGGTGCCCGGCTCTGTCATCGCGATGGCGCAGATCAGTTCGCCACTGCAGAACCCGGGCAGCCAGCGCTGCTTCTGCTCGTCGTTGGCCAGCTCCAGCAGATACGGCGCGATGACGTCGTTCTGCAGCGTGAAACCCAGGCCGCTGTGGCGTCCCGCCGCGGTCTCCTCGCTGACGATGACGTTGTAGCGGAAGTCCGGGTTCCCTCCGCCGCCGTACTCCTCCGGCACAGCCATGCCGAGAAAGCCCTGCTTCCCCGCCTCGCGCCAGACCTCGCGGTCGACGATCTTGGCCTTCTCCCATTCCTCCCGATAGGGCTCGGCGTGCCGGTCGAGGAACGCGCGGTACGACTCCCGGAACAACTCGTGCTCAGGTTCGAACAACGTGCGGTCGTACTTGATGACACCCATGCGAGACCTCCGGTACTGGATAAGTTTGCACCAACTTATCCCAACCGGACGGTTGGTTGTGAGCGGGCCCACACCCGGCGCGGCGCCGGGCACGATCTAGCGCGACTGGCTACGTCCCGACTGCGAACGCCCCGACTGCGACTGCGAACGGCCCGACTGCGCACGCCCGGGCGCCTGCAGGCCACCCGTGCTGCGGCGGCGGCGACGCTGCGCCTGACCCGCAGTGGCCGTCTTGGCCGGCCGGTTTCCGCCACGCGGCGCGGGCGCCTCCTTGGGTGCGGGCGCGCGGTACGGCGCGATCTCGCCGACGAGCGCCTGCACCGACGCCGAATCGGCGACGACCTCCTGCGGACGGGCGGTGATACCAGCCTTGCGCAGCAGCTGCTGGGCGTCCTTGCGCTGCTCGGGCAGCACGACGGTGACGACGTCGCCGGCGCTCCCGGCTCGGGCCGTACGGCCCGAGCGGTGCAGGTATGCCTTGTGCTCGGCGGGCGGGTCCACATGGACCACGAGCTCGACCTCGTCGACGTGGACACCGCGCGCGGCGATGTCGGTGGCGACGAGGACGCGCGCCTCTCCCGAGCTGAATGCGGCCAGGTTGCGGTCACGCGCCGGCTGGGACAGGTTGCCGTGCAGGTCGACCGACGGCACGCCGGCCTCGGTGAGCTGCCGGGCCAGCTTGCGGGCCTGGTGCTTGGTGCGCATGAACAGGATGCGCCGGCCGGTGCCCGACGCCAGCCGCTGCACCAGGTCGCGCTTCTCCGCCGCACCGGCGACGTGGAACACGTGGTGGGTCATGGCCGGCGGCGGCGCGTCGATCTCGTCGACCGAGTGGGTGATCGGGTCGGACAGGAAGCGCCGCACCAGCTTGTCGACGCCGTTGTCGAGCGTCGCCGAGAACAGCAGCCGCTGACCGCCGGCAGGGGTGGCCGCCAGAATCCGGGTGACACCCGGCAGGAAGCCGAGGTCGGCCATGTGGTCGGCCTCGTCCAGCACGGTGATCTGCACGGCGTCGAGGCTCACCAGCTTCTGCTTCATGAGGTCTTCGAGACGGCCCGGGCAGGCGATGACGATGTCGACGCCCGCCTGCAGCGCCGCCACCTGACGGTTCTGCGACACGCCACCGAAGATGGTGGTGACGTTCAGCCCGACTGCGCTGGCCAGCGGTTCGACGGTCGCGGCGATCTGGGTGGCGAGCTCGCGGGTCGGGGCCAGCACCAGACCGGTGGGACGCGACGGGCGCCGCGCGGCGCCGGCCAGCCGGGCCACGAGCGGAATGGAGAAGGCCAGCGTCTTGCCGCTGCCCGTGCGGCCGCGGCCGAGCACGTCCCGGCCCGCGAGGGTGTCGGGCAGGGTGCTGACCTGGATCGGGAAGGGCGCGGCGATACCGCGTCCGGCGAGCGAGGCGACGAGCGCCTCGGGCACGCCGAGCTCGGCGAACGACGATGATTGTTCTGCGGACATGAGGGATTACAGCCTTTCAGGCACGGTGGGTCGACAATGCCGGCGGCAATATCGGTCGCCGCGAGAAATGCTGGTGCAGAGGGAACTGAAGGCTCTCAGCCGTTCCACGACGTGATCGGCGGCCATGACCTGCGAAGGTGCGCAGCCGATGTTGGTCAAAGCCTAGTGCCGAACGAGTCGCCTGCGGACGACCGCCCACGGCCCCGCCCCGCCCGGGGCGCCAAACACCTTGCCCCGCAAGCGGTATCGCCGCGATGTGATTTCACCCACGGTCGACCGGTACGGGCGTACCGAAGAATCGACACGCTCGACAAATTTTCGGCAAACACCGGATACCGGCCAGGTCACAGTGCGACGATGCGAAACGGGTGCCGATGACCGGATCGGCGACGTCGAAAGGGGGGCGAGGGATGCGCACACTCGGACGCACGATTCCCGCAACGCTGGCCGTGATGCTGACGGTGCTCGGCACGGTCCTGCTCGGCGTGGTGTCGATGGTCACGGCCGCGTTCACCCTCGCCGCGACCGCGCTGATCGTCCCGGGCACCGGCACACCCAACGCCAACATCGTGCCCGGCTACCGGGAGAACGCGGACACCTACTACATCGCGCCGTTCAACCCTGCGTGCACGCTTCAGAACAACTGCAACCTGCAAGGCATCAACTATCCCGCCCAGTTCTGGCCGATCCCGCTGCCCGGCTGGGGCGGACTGTCCGGCGCCAAGTGGAACGAATCGACGGGTGAGGGCCTCGCCAACCTCGACACCGCGCTGATGGCCGCGCTGCCGACGGCGACGCTCGTCGATCCGATCATCGTCTTCGGTTACTCGCAGGGCGGCAACATCGTCAGCCGCGAGAAGGCCAGCCTGTCGGGTCTGACCGACGCCCAGAAGGCCAAATTGGCGTTCGTCATGATCGGCAACACCAACCGGCCCAACGGCGGGCTGTTCGAACGGCTGGCGTTCCTCGGCACGGTGCCCATCTGGGACGTCACCTTCGGCCTGCCGGCACCCACCAACACCGGCATCAAGACCACCGACATCGCGTTCGAGTACGACGGCGTCGCCGACTTCCCGCTGTACCCGATCAACCTGCTCGCCGACCTCAATGCCATCGCCGGTTTCTGGTACACCCACGGCACCTATCTGGCACCGAACGCGAACAGCGACGTCGGCGAAATCCCCGATCTCGAGTACACGCCGGCCGAACTGGAGGCGGCCCTCACCGACCCCAAGAACCAGACCACATACGGCGACACCACGTACATCACCATCCCGACCAAGACCCTGCCGATCGTGCGGCCGTTCCTGGAGTTCGGCGGCTTCACCCACACCAGCTTCATCATCAAGCCGCTGGTCGACCTCGTCTCGCCGGTACTGCGCGTGCTCATCGACACCGGCTACGACCGCAGCCTCAGCCCCGGCGTCCCGGCACCGTTCCGGTTGATCCCGCTGCTCAACCCGATCACGCTGACGCAGGACCTGATCAATGCGGCCGGCGAGGGCGTCAAGGCCGCGATCAGCGACATCACCGGCGGCAAGGTGCAGCTTCCGATCGCCGCGACCACTCCCGCCCCGACCCCGGCGACGGTGGCGGCCCGCAACGTGTCGAGCACACCGACGGCGGTGTCCGCCACGCCGACCGGTGACACCAAGGTCGCGCCCGTCACGGCACCGAAGGTGACGACGACGCCCGATACCAAGGACACCGACACCAAGACCCCGGACACCAAGGTGACCGACCCCGAGACCCCGGACACCAAGGTGACCGACAAGACCCCCGACACGACCGGCCCGAAGCAGGACCCGAAGCCCGGCACCGATCCGACCACCGATCAGGCCCCGGCCAAGGACGGCCAGACCTCGGCCGGCGACAAGGCCACCGACAAGGCCACCGACAAGGGTGGCGACAAGGCCACCGACAAGAACTCGGACAAGGCCAAGAAGCCGAAGAAGGACAAGAAGGTCAAGACCCCCAAGGCCGTGAAGCCGGCTGCCGACAAGGCCGACAAGCCGGCCAAGGCTGCCGCCTGATCAGGCGGTGACGAACTCGCCGAGGCTGGCGGCCAGCGCCATCGGCACCCAGCCCTTGATCCGGGTGCCGTCGGCGGTGTGCTCGGTGGCCTCGACACGACCTTCGGCGTGCACCCGGGCCACGAGGTCACCCCGCTCGTAGGGAATGGTCACGTCGACAGCCGCGTCGGTCGGCTCGACCAGTTCGCACATGCGCATCCGCAGCCGGTCCAGCCCCTCACCGGTGTGCGCGGACACGAACACGGCGTCCGGCAACGCGCGCCGCAGGTGGGCCAGCGACAGATCCCCGGCGGCGTCGATCTTGTTGACCACCAACAACTCTCGTGGAGCAGTGATGTCGTACTCGGCGACGACTTCGCCGACGACCTTGCGTACCGCGTTGATCTGCGCGAGCGGATCGGCGTCGGAGCCGTCGACCACGTGCACGAGCAGGTCGGCGTCGACGACCTCCTCCAGCGTCGACCGGAACGCCTCGACCAGCTGGGTCGGCAGGTGCCGCACGAACCCGACGGTGTCGGTCAGGGTGAAGGGCCGGCCGTCGTCCAACTGGCCGCGGCGCGTCGTCGGTTCGAGGGTGGCGAACAGCGCGTTCTGCACCAGCACGCCGGCGCCGGTGAGGGCGTTCAGCAGGCTGGACTTGCCGGCGTTGGTGTAGCCGACGATCGCGACGGACGGGGTGTCGCTGACCCGGCGGCTGTGCCGCTGGGTGTCGCGAATCTTCTTCATGTCCTTGATCTCGCGGCGCAGCTTGGCCATCCGCTCGCGGATCCGTCGCCGGTCGGTCTCGATCTTGGTTTCACCGGGACCACGGGTACCCACGCCACCACCGGCACCACCGGCGCGACCACCGGCCTGCCGGGACATCGACTCACCCCAGCCGCGCAGTCGCGGCAGCATGTACTCCATCTGGGCCAGCGACACCTGGGCCTTGCCCTCGCGGCTGGTGGCGTGCTGGGCGAAGATGTCGAGGATCAGCGCGGTGCGGTCGATGACCTTGACCTTCACCACCTTTTCCAGCGAGTTCAGCTGCGCGGGGCTCAGTTCACCGTCGCAGATGACGGTGTCGGCGCCGGTGGCGAGCACGATCTCGCGGAGCTCCTGGGCCTTGCCGGAGCCGATGTACGTCGAGGCGTCCGGTTTGTCGCGGCGCTGGATGAGGCCTTCGAGCACCTCGGAGCCGGCGGTCTCGGCGAGCGCGGCGAGTTCGGCGAGGCTGTTGTCGGCGTCGGCCGACGTACCGTCGGTCCAGACACCGACCAGCACCACGCGTTCGAGGCGCAGCTGGCGGTATTCGACTTCGGAGATGTCGGCCAGTTCGGTCGACAGACCGGCAACGCGGCGCAGTGCCGCCCGGTCTTCGAGGGCTAGTTCACCGACGCTGGGTGTTTCGGGATAGGTCATAGGTAGTTATCGATGGTGCCCGCAAAGTCAGCGGGCCGCATCTGAATTTCCTTCGTTCTCGTGCCACCATTCGGCGGCCAGTTCGCCGTGCGCCAGCAGCACCGACGGCCCGCGCAGGTAGCTGGTGTCCGCGGTGATGGTCACGCTGACCTCGCCGCCCGGGATCACCACCCGCAGGCTGCCGGTGTCCGCGCCGGTGTGGTTCAGTGCTGCCAACGTCGCAGCGACCGTTCCGGTTCCACAGGAGCGGGTTTCGCCCACGCCGCGCTCGTGCACCCGCATGGCCACCACCCCGTTGGCGGGCGCGGTCAGCACCTCGACGTTGACGCCCTCGGGGAACTGGCCGGCGTCGAAGGACACCGGCGCCGCGATGTCCAGCGCGGTGAGCCCGGCCATGTTCAGCGACGGATCGACGCAGGCCAGGTGCGGGTTGCCGACGTCGACGGCCAGGCCCTCGAAGGTCCGGCCGGCGATGACCGCCTTGCCGTGCCCGTACGAACGGGCCTTGCCCATCTCGACGGTGACCTCGGCGTTGACCGCGTCGGCGCCGTGCAGGGTCACCGGACGCGGCCCGGCCAGGGAACCGACCACGAATTCGTCACGGTGCTCGAGCCCGGAGGCGCGCAGGTAGTGCGCGAAGACACGGACGCCGTTGCCGCACATCTGGGCGATGGAGCCGTCGGCGTTGCGGTAGTCCATGTACCAGTCGTCGGCGGCCACGCCGTCGGGCAGGCGGTCGAACACGCCGGCCTCCTGCGCGGCCCCGGCCTTGGTGACCCGCAGCAGGCCGTCGGCCCCCAGTCCGCGGCGCCGGTCGCACAACGCGGCGATGACCGAGGGGGTCAGCTTCAGTTCGGCGTCGACATCGGGCAGCACCACGAAGTCGTTCTGGGTGCCGTGCCCTTTCGAAAACCGCACAGCTTCAGGATACGTGGCGCCACCGACGCGCCACCTCGGCTGCGTTGTCCGGAGCGTCACCGGCCAGCCAGACGATCCGGTGATCGCGGCGGAACCAGGACCGCTGCCGGCGCACGTAGCGCCGGGTGCCGATGAACGTCCGCTCCTTGGCTTCTGTCATCGCGGCTTCGGCCGTAGCGGGGTCGTGACCGGCGTCCAGCGCCGCCAGCACCTGCGCGTAGCCCAGGGCCCGGGCCGCCGTCACTCCGTCGCGCAGGCCGCGGGCACGCAGCGCCACCACCTCCTCGACCAGCCCGGAGGCGAACATCAAGTCGGTACGGCGCTGCAGCCGGTCGTCGAGAACCTCTGTGTCCCAGTCCAATCCGACGATCAGGGTGTCCCAGCGCGGGGCCCCGATCTGTGGCGCCGACGCCGCGAACGGCTGCCCGGTGAGTTCGACGACCTCGAGCGCCCGCACGATGCGCCGGCCGTCGGTGTTCAGGATCGACGCGGCGGCCTCGGGATCGACGCGCGCCAGCTCGCCGTGCAGGGCGGTGACCCCGACCTCGGCCAGGCGCTGCTCCCACCGGGCCCGCACCGCGGGATCGGTCGCCGGGAACGACCATTCGTCGAGCAGTGCCTGGATGTACATCATCGATCCGCCGACGATCACCGGCACGGCGCCGCGGGCGGCGATGTCCTCGATGTCGGCCGCGGCGGCCGCCTGGTACTTCGCGACGGTCGCGTTGTCGGTGACCTCGAGGACGTCGAGCTGGTGGTGGACGATGCCGCGCCGCTCGGGCACCGTCAGCTTGGCGGTGCCGATGTCCATGCCGCGGTAGAGCTGCATGGCGTCGGCGTTCACGATCTCGCCGCCCAGCTGTTCGGCGAGATCGAGCGCCAGAGCCGACTTGCCGGTTCCGGTGGGGCCGACGACCGCGATGGGCCTCACTGCGGGATCCAGGTGCCGACGAAGTAGCCGACGCCGTAGGGCGCGCCGCGGTACAGCTCGGTCGCCTTGGGGTCCGGCCCGGCCAGCCCGGCCAGCACCTGGTAGGCGACGCGGCCGAGGACGCCGGACAGCCCCGCGATCGCCGCCACGTCACCGGTGGCCAACGCGTCATCCCACTGTGCTTGTCGCGCAACGGAATCCGGATCGAAGCCGCCGGGCGCCGCGGCCGTCAGGGTGTTCGCGCCGTCGGCGACCACCAGCACGCCGACGGGGTCAGCGACCGCGTCCAGCTCCGCGCGCAGGGCACGGCCGCGCTCCAGCGCGATGTCCGACGCCAGACCGTCGGCGAAAACCCGCACGTCGACGGTCGCTCCCGCGTCGACACTCCCCCGCAGCCAGCCGGCGATCAGCGCGCACAGCGGCAGAGGCCGTACCTCCCCGTCCGCGGCCGGCGTGAACGTCACCCGGACGTCTGCGCCGTAACCGGCGAAGGTGCCGACCGCGTCGCCGGGCACCCGGCCATCCTCCGGACCGACGCCGACCGCCACCCAACGCGACGGCAGGTCCTGCACCGCCCCGCGCACGGCCGCCGTCAGGTCGGCCAGTTCGACCGCCGCGCCGGACGCCAGCTCAGGCACCAGAATGGGGGCCGACGGGACGATGGCGATATGTGTCAGGCCGGCGCTACGCACGCGTCCACGCTAACGAGTCCGGCAAACGCCTGCGCAGACGGCGGGTCGACCTGTTTGAATAGCGTGCGAGTACCAGATGACGGCGCCGCGTCGCGCGGCAGAAGCGTGGGTCACCCACGCGCGGGCATGAGGAGCACGAGATGACCACCACCGAACCCGGCAACACCCCGAAACCGACTCCTCGGCCCGGTCCGCCGCGCCCCGGTCCCAAACCGAGCGCCATCCCGCACCACCCTCCGGCGCCACCTGTGGCTGCCGCGCCGACGTGCGATCCGCACCGCTTCGGCCGCGTCGACGACGACGGCACGGTATGGCTCATCACCGCCGCCGGCGAGCGCAAGATCGCGTCGTGGCAGGCGGGCGACGCGGAGGCCGCGTACGCCCACTTCGGCCGCCGGTACGACGACCTGAGCACCGAGGTGGCGCTGCTGGAGCACCGGCTCGGTAGCGGTAGTGGCGACGCCCGCAAGATCAAGTCGGCCGCCGCGACGCTGCTGGAATCGCTGCCGGAGGCCTCGGTACTGGGCGATGTCGATGCCCTGAGTGCCCGGCTGAGCACCATCGTCGAGCAGGCGGGCGCCAGCGCGCAGGAGGAGCGGGCCAAGCGCGACGAGCACCGGGCCGCCCAGACTGCCCGCAAGGAAGCCCTGGCCGCCGAGGCCGAGGAGATCGGCGCCAACTCCACACAGTGGAAGGCCGGCGGCGACCGGCTGCGCGCGATCCTCGACGAGTGGCGGACCATCACCGGCCTGGACCGCAAGGTCGACGACGCGCTGTGGAAGCGCTACTCGGCGGCCCGCGAGGCGTTCAACCGGCGCCGGGGCTCGCACTTCGCCGAGCTCGATCGCGAGCGGGTCGGCGTCCGTCAGGCCAAGGAGGCGCTGTGTGAACGCGCCGAGGCGCTGTCCAGCTCCACGGACTGGGGCGCCACCTCCGCGACATTCCGCGATCTGCTGACGCAGTGGAAGGCCGCGGGCCGCGCCGCCAAGGACGTCGACGACGCCCTGTGGAAGCGGTTCAAGGCCGCCCAGGACACGTTCTTCAGCGCCCGCAACGCGGTCAACGCCGAGAAGGACGCCGAGTTCAACGCCAACGCCGACGCCAAGGCCGAGCTGCTGGCCGAGGCCGAGAAGATCGACATCAGCGATGTCGAGGCCGCGCGCGCGGCATTCCGGGCCATCGGCGACAAGTGGGACGCCATCGGCAAGGCTTCACGCGACCGCACCGCGGAGCTGGAGCGCCGGCTGCGGGCCGTCGAGAAGAAGATCCGCGACGCCGCGCAGAGCGGCTGGAGCGACCCGGAGGCGCAGGCCCGGGCCGACCAGTTCCGCGAGCGCGCCGAGCAGTTCGAGCGTCAAGCCGAGAAGGCCGAGGCCGCGGGCAAGACGAAGGATGCCGAGAAGGCGCGGGCCAGCGCGGCGCAGTGGCGCGAGTGGGCCGACGCTGCCTCCGCGGCGATCAAGAAGTAGGCGAGTCCGGACCGTCGAGCAGCCCGCGTTTCTGCTGCTCGGCGGTGGACTCGCGGCGCTGCGCCTCGGCGGCCAGCTGCACCGCGGTGCGTGACCACACCACGCGGGCCCAGTGGAACGTCAGCAGGATGACGGCGATCCACGCCAGGTAGAGCCCGAATCCGGGTCCCGGGTAAGGCTTGACGACGGTGTTCCGCGACCAGATGGCCAGCATGCCGAGGAAGCACGACACGGCGGAGCCGGCCAGCGCGATCCAGGCCAGGCCCCAGCGGCGGGTCAACAGCGCCAGCATCGAGAAGCCGACGCTGAACACCAGGATCAGCCAGACGAACACCCGCGACGGCAGCAGAATCTTCGCGTCCAGGGCGGCCTGATCGCCGAGCAGCACGTCGAAGCCCTTGACGCCACCGGTGTGCGGCAGCACAAACGACAGCAGGATGACGAAAACGCAGATCGCCACGACCATGGCGCGGCCGCCCGGGTCGATCTCCCGGGCGATGCGCTGCTCGGCGGCGTCGATGTCGTCCTTGAATTCCTCGAATTCGCCGTTCGCGCCGCCGTTGGGCTGTCCGGGCTTGGTGTCGTTCATCGTGAACATCCCTGCTCTACGGGCGTGACGGGGGGCGCGCCGATCTGCGGCATGCCCAGCCCGACGCCGGTGGTGGGTTTGCGGCCCGCGGCGTGCGCGTCGCCCGCGCGGGTGCGGCGGTGGCTGATGATCGGCGTGTCGGCGATCAGGTGGTGCGGGGCGGCACCGGTGACGGTCGTGGTGACGATGTCGCCAGGACGGATGTCGGCGTCACCCGGGGTGAAGTGCACCAGCCGGCCGTCGCGCGCACGGCCCGACATTCTCTCGGTCGCGGAATCCTTGCGGCCTTCGCCGGTGGCCACCAGCAGCTCGACCTCACGGCCGACCTGTGCCAGGTTCTCCTCCCAGGAGATGCGCTCCTGCAGCTCGATGAGCCGCATATACCGTTCGGACACAACCTCTTTCGGAAGCTGGTCGGGCAGCTCGGCGGCCGGGGTACCAGGCCGCTTGGAGTACTGGAACGTGAAGGCGCTGGAGAACCGGGCGCGTTCGACGACGTCGAGGGTGGCCTGGAAGTCCTCTTCGGTCTCCCCGGGGAACCCGACGATGATGTCGGTGGTGATGGCCGCATGCGGGATCGCGGCCCGCACCCGCTCGATGATGCCGAGATACTTCTCGGCGCGGTAGGAGCGGCGCATCTCCTTGAGGATGCGGTCCGATCCCGACTGCAGCGGCATGTGCAGCGTCGGGCAGACGTTCGGGGTGGCCGCCATGGCTTCGATGACGTCGTCGGTGAACTCGGCGGGGTGCGGCGAGGTGAACCGGACCCGCTCGAGGCCCTCGATGTCGCCGCAGGCGCGCAGCAGTTTGGCGAACGCGCCGCGGTCGCGCTCGATGTCGGTCCAGGCGTCCGGATTTTCGCGGAGTCGTTCGTCCTGCGAGAACGAAACGCCATACGCGTTTACGTTCTGGCCCAGCAGCGTGATCTCCAGGACGCCCTGGTCCACGAGGGACTTCACCTCGGCGAGGATGTCGCCGGGACGCCGGTCGACTTCCTTGCCGCGCAGCGACGGCACGATGCAGAACGTGCAGGTGTTGTTGCAGCCCACCGAGATGGAAACCCAAGCGGCGTAAGAAGATTCGCGCGTGGCCGGCAGTGCCGAGGGGAACTCCTGAAGGGCCTCGACGATCTCGACCTGGGCTTCGCGGTTGTGGCGGGCGCGTTCCAGCAGCACCGGCAGTGAGCCGATGTTGTGCGTGCCGAACACCACGTCGACCCACGGCGCCTTGCTCAGCACCGTGTCGCGGTCCTTCTGCGCCAGGCAGCCGCCGACGGCGATCTGCATGTTCGGGTCGGCTTCCTTGCGCGGCGCCAGGTGGCTGATGTTGCCGTAGAGCTTGTTGTCGGCGTTCTCGCGCACCGCGCAGGTGTTGAAGACCACGACGTCGGCGTCGTCGCCGTCCTGGGCGCGCCGGTATCCGGCGTCTTCGAGCAGGCCGGCGAGCCGCTCGGAATCGTGGACGTTCATCTGACATCCGTAGGTGCGGACCTGGTAGGTGCGTCCCGCGCCGGAACCCGTAGCGGACTCCGTGGCGTCAGCTTCCACGTCCGGAGTCGCTGTCGAAATCACGTGCCAATCGTACGGGCGGCGCGATTTATACCAAATTTGCCGAAGGGTTTCCGGGTTTCTGTGACTGATCCGCGCGCCGTGGCTTACCTGGGTAGTGTCTGTGCGCATGGTCACCGGCGAGCCGTCACCTGCCACCCCGATGATCTCGGTCAAGGGGGTCAACAAGCACTTCGGCGCACTGCATGTGCTGAAGGACATCAATCTCGAAGTCCCGCGCGGACAGGTGGTGGTGCTGCTCGGGCCGTCAGGTTCGGGTAAGTCGACGTTGTGTCGCACCATCAATCGGCTGGAGACCATCGACTCCGGGTCGATCCACATCGACGGTGAGCTCCTGCCCGAAGAGGGCCGCAAGCTGGCCACGCTGCGGTCCGAGGTCGGCATGGTGTTCCAGTCGTTCAACCTGTTCGCGCACAAGACAATTCTCGAGAACGTCACGCTCGCGCCGATGAAGGTGCGGCGGAAGAACAAGGACGAGGCCCGCAAGAAGGGGCTCGAGCTGCTGGAGCGGGTCGGGGTCGCCAACCAGGCCGACAAGTACCCGGCGCAGCTGTCCGGTGGTCAGCAGCAGCGCGTCGCGATCGCCCGGTCCCTGGCCATGGGCCCCAAGGTGATGCTGTTCGACGAGCCCACCAGCGCGCTGGACCCCGAGATGGTCAATGAGGTGCTGTCGGTGATGACGTCGCTGGCGACCGAGGGCATGACCATGATCGTGGTGACGCACGAGATGGGCTTCGCCCGCCGCGCGTCGAACCGGGTGGTGTTCATGGCCGACGGCACCATCGTCGAGGACGCCGAGCCCGACGAGTTCTTCACGGCGCCGAAGTCCAACCGGGCCCGGGACTTCCTGGGCAAGATCTTGGACCACTGATCGTGGAACGATCGATTGGGCAGAGGTTCGTGACGCGCACTCTGCGCCGCCTGGCCGCCGTCACTGTGCTGATCGTGGCGTTGTTGTCGCTGAGCGCGTGCGGCGCCAACAGCAAGAAGATCACCATCGGCACCAAGTTCGACCAGCCCGGCCTGGCCGCGAAGAAGCCCGACGGCACGCTGGCCGGCTTCGACATCGACGTCGCGACCTACGTGGCCGGGCAGCTGGGCTACAAACCCGACGACATCGAGTGGAAAGAAGCACCGTCGGGTCAGCGCGAGAACCTGATCCAGAACCACCAGGTCGACTTCATCGTCGCCACCTACTCGATCACCGACGCCCGTAAGCAGAAGGTGTCGTTCGCCGGACCATATCTGGTCACGGGCCAGAGCCTGCTGGTGCGCGCCGACAACAACGAGATCACCAGCGTCGAGTCGCTGCAGAACCACAAGAAGCTGTGCTCGGTGTCGGGTTCCACACCGGCACAACGCATCAAGGACAAGTACCCGGGCGTGCAGCTGCAGCAGTACGACACCTACTCGGCGTGCCTGGAGGCGGTGAAGACCGGCGCCATCGACGCGCTCAGCACCGACGAGGTGATCCTGGCGGGCTACGCCGCGCAGACGCCGGGTGCCTTCAAACTCGTCGGCAAGCCGTTCTCGGTGGAGAAGTACGGCATCGGATTGCTCAAGGGCGACAAGGAATTACGCCAGAAGATCAACGACGCCATCGAGAAGATGCAGAAGACCGGCGAGTGGCAGGCCGCGTTCGACCGCAACCTGGGTCCGGCCGGGCTGTCGGCGCCGCCGCCTCCTCCGCTGGACACCAACATCAATGGCGCCGGCGGCGCCAAGCGCGTCGATCTGTGGGGCACCTACGGCGGCAAGATCGTGAAGGCGTTCTGGACGACGATCCAGCTGACGCTGCTCGCCGCGGCCGGGGCACTGATCCTGGGCACCGTGCTGGCGGCGATGCGGCTGTCGCCGGTGCCGGTGCTGCGCTGGCTGGGCACGGCATACGTCAACGTGGTGCGCAATACCCCGTTGACGCTGATCATCCTGTTCTGTTCGTTCGGTATCGGGAACACCCTGCGGATCACCCTGGTCGATCCACATTCACCGACGGCTGTGGTGGACAGCAACTTTCGGCTCGCGGCGCTCGGGTTGACGGTCTACACCGCTTCGTTCGTGTGCGAGACGCTGCGTTCGGGCGTCAACACCGTGCCGCTGGGGCAGGCCGAGGCCGCGCGCTCGCTGGGCATGAGCTTCGGCCAGAACCTGCGGTTGATCCTGTTGCCGCAGGCTTTTCGCGCGGTGATCAATCCGCTGGGTTCGGTGCTGATCGCCCTGGTGAAGAACACCACCATCGCTTCGGCCATCGGCGTGGCCGAGGCGGCGCTGCTGATGAAGGAAATGATCGAGAACACCGCGGCGCTGCTGGCGGTCGGCTCGATCTTCGCCGCGGGTTTCGTGGTCCTGACGTTGCCGTTGGGGCTGTTGTTCGGTTGGTTGGGTAAGCGATACGCGGTGGTGCGGTGATGAGCGCTTGCGCGAAGAACAGAGGACTCCGGTTGAGCGCGTGCGCGAAGGGCGGGCACTGATGAGCGAAGCTTCCGTCCTCTACGACGCCCCGGGCCCACGGGCGCAGCGGCGCAACCTGTTGTTCGCCGCCGTCATCGTCGCGGTGATCATCGCGATGGCCGGCTGGGTGCTGTGGCAGTTCGAGTCGAAAGGCCAACTGACCGAAGCGAAATGGCACCCGTTCCTGACCGCGAACCTGTGGACGACGTACGTGCTGCCCGGCGTGGCCGGCACGTTGACGGCGGCCGCGGTCTCGATTGTGCTGGCGCTCGTCCTAGGTCTGGCGCTGGGCATGGGCCGGTTGTCGGATGCGCGTCCGGTGCGCTGGGTCTGCTCGGTGTTCGTCGAGTTCTTCCGTGCCGTCCCGGTCCTGATCATGATGTTGTTCGCGTATTTCCTGTACGCGCTGTACGACGTCTTCCCGTCACGCCAACTGGCACTGGCCGGCGTGATCACCGGCCTGACGCTGTACAACGGCGCCGTGATCGCGGAGATCGTGCGGGCCGGTGTGCACGCGCTGCCGCGCGGCCAGCGTGAGGCCGCCGTCGCACTGGGCCTGCGGCCCGGTCAGACCCTGCGGCTGATCCTGCTCCCCCAGGCCGTGACGTCGATGCTGCCGGTGCTGGTGTCCCAGATGGTGGTGGTGCTCAAGGACACCGCGATCGGCTACCAGATCACCTTCGTCGAGATGGTCCGCCAGGGCACGAACATCGGTTCGGCGTACAGCAACTACATCCCCGCGCTGCTGGTGATCGCGGCGCTGATGATCAGCCTCAACTTCGCACTGTCGGCACTGGCGACCCGCCTCGAAGCCCGGCTGCGCAAGTCCCGGCGCAGCCCCGAACCACTGCAGATCAAGACCGGGGTTCAGGAGGATGCGCCGGGAACCCCGGCCTGACGCGGTTCGGGCCAGGCGCGCAGCGCCTGATCGGCCACCGCGTGCAATTCGTCGCGGTCGGCACCGCTGTTGGCCTGGACTGCCAGGCCCTGACAGACCGCCCCGATCCAGCGGGCCAGCACCTCCGGGTCCGCCCCGGGTAGTTCGCCCACACGTTGGGCCGCCGTGAACCGTTCGGCCATGTGAGCAACCGCGTCTTCGCGCAGTTGCGCCAGTTCGGCGTGCAATGCCGCCGCCTCGTCGCCGGCGGCCAGGGCGCTCTGCACCAGCAGGCAGCCCCGCGGACCCGCTGTCCCCGCTGACGCGTCGACAGCGCCGTGCACCATGGCGTACGCGGTATCCCACGCGGTGGGCAGGGCCAGCGCCCGTTCCGCGTACCCACCGGGACCGGCCTGGTAGCGCCGCACGGCGGCCCGGAAAAGGTCGGCCTTGGAACCGTATTCGGCGTACAGCCCGCGCCGGTTCACCCCGGTGGCAGCCGCGAGATCGGCGATGGACACTCCGTCGTAACCGTGCGCCCAGAACAACCGCATCGCAATGTCCAGGACGCACTCCGGGTCGTACATGCGAGGTCTGCCGATCGCCATCAGCCCCCCTGGTGTGATCCGGGCCACAGTTCGGAATGAAGTCCGGCCGTAGCGGCTTGTCCTGAGCGTACTTAGTAACCGATCGGTTCGAAAGAATCATCCCCACGACTTGGAGAGCTCATGAGCACCACCTCGGAAGCACCACTTGCCGGCCGACGTGCACTGGTCACCGGCGGTTCCCGCGGCATCGGCGCCGCGACTGTGCGCCGGCTCGCCGCCGACGGCGCCGCGGTCGCGTTCACGTACCAGTCGTCGCCCGATGCCGCGCAGGACCTGGTCGACGAACTCGAAGCGACCGGTGCCAAGGTGGCCGCCATCAAGGCCGACAGCGCCGATGCGCTGGCCGTCGCCGCGGCCGTGGACGAAGCCGTCGAGCGGCTCGGCGGCCTCGACATCCTGGTCAACAACGCCGGCGTCGCGCAGGGCGCGCCGATCGAGTCGTTCCCGTTGGAGGACTTCGACCGGATGCTGGACATCAACGTCAAGGCGGTGTTCGCGGCGATCCAGCGCGCCGTGCCCCACCTGGGTGCCGGCGGCCGGATCATCACCATCGGCAGCGTGAACGCCGACCGCGTGCCGACCCCCGGCTTCTCGGTGTACGCCCTCACCAAGGCCGCCGTCGCCGGACTGACGCGCGGCCTGGTGCGCGAGCTCGGCCCGCGCGGCATCACCATCAACAACATCCAGCCGGGCCCGATCGCCACCGACATGAACCCTGACGAGGGCGAGCTCGCCGAGTCCCTGCGCCCGCTGATCGCCGTCGGCCGTTACGGCCAGCCGCGCGACGTGGCCAGCGCCGTCGCCTATCTGGCGTCCCCCGAGGCGGGATTCGTCACGGGCGTCAGCTGGAACATCGACGGCGGTTTCGTGATCTGACGCCGCGTCGTCGCAGCAGTCCGCGGGGTTCGCCTTCCCGGGTGAACCCCGCGGGCATGCATGTCGTGTCCCTGATGGAGGTTCACTCGATCCCGGGAGGCGTCATGAGCGTCGCGGTACGTGCGTTCACAGCAGTTCCAGCTCCAACCCAGACCGTCGCGGCGCTGTGCACCGCGTGCCTGGTTCTCACCGCGGCACCGTCGCCAGGGCACGCCGCCGCCCGAGCGGTGCCGGTGCTCACCGAACCGAGCATCTCGCTGACGGCACAGCCGCTGCCACTGCCGCTCGATCTGCTCAACCAGCAGGTGGTGTTCAACGTCGGGCTGTTCGTCGACTGGGTCACCACCGGCGCCGCCCTGTTCCAGCGCCAGGCGCAGATACCGGGGAATTTCGTGGCGGCCATCGGCAGTGGCACGCCGCCACCGGCTGCCGCCGCGCAAGCCTTGAGCGCGTTCGCCGACATCGAGTTCGAGGCCGGACGCGATCTCGTCGGGTTCGCCCAGGACATCGCGGTGTTCCAGCTCCAGTTCAGAGCCACCACCCTGTCCGCATTCCCGCCGTTCAACTCGGGACCCGGTCAGCAGTTCGTCGTCGACACCACCGCATTCGGCCTCAACGTCACACAGCAGATGGCGGACTTCGCACGAGCGGTGATCGCGTCAGTGGAAAAGTTCACGCACAACATGCTGGGCACGCCGGTGCCGACAACGATCGCTGCGGTGAATCCCACTGCAACCATTGACGTCCCGCAGACACCGAAGACACTGGCCCCCACGAAAACACCGACCACGCAACAGGATTCGACCGCCTCGACGTTCAGTCCCAAGCCGCCCAAGCTCCCGGCGCCGCCAAAGAAGCCCCGCCAACTTCTCGACGTGGCGGCCGGCGACATCGATCACCCACCGGCCGGCAAGTTCGCGCCACCCAAGTTGTCGGCACCCAAGTTCTCGGCGCCGAAGTTCTCGGCGCCCAAGTTGTCGCTACCGAAGCTGTCGCTGCCCAAGATCACGCACCCGCAGCCCAAAGGACCGGCCAAAGACTAGACCGCGCGGCGCTGCCGTTCCTGCGTGAGCTGGGTGTTGACCACATCGAAGGCCATGCCCTGGCTGTACCCGCGGCGTGCCAACATCGCGACCAGGCGCCGGGTCACCTTCATCTCGTCATCGAGGTTCTCCCGCCGGAGCTTCGCGGCGACCAGTTCCTCGGCGCGCACCCGCCACTCACCCGCGTCGACGCTGTCGAGCGTCTCGGCGATCACGTCGGCGTCGATTCCCTTGGTCCGTAACTCAGAAGCCAAGGCACGCTTGCCTTTTCCCGCATTGGTGCGACGTTCACGCACCCACTGCTCGGCAAAGGCCACGTCGTCGACGAGGCCGACCTCGGCGAGCCGGTCCAGCACCCGGGCGCTGACATCCTCGGGGAAACCGCGCTTGGTCAGCTGAGCTTCGAGCTCGGCCCGGCTGCGCGCCCGGGTGGTGAGCAGACGCAGGCACACGTCCCGCGCCTGCTCCTCACGCCGCTGCGGCTGCGCCGGCTCGGCCTCAGAAGTCGACCGGGGCGGGAAGGACGTCATCGGCCGCACCATCGGTCACCACTGCACCGATACCGAGCTTCTCCTTGATCTTCTTCTCGATCTCGTTGGCGGCATCCGCGTTCTGCAGCAGGTAGTTACGGGCATTCTCCTTGCCCTGCCCCAGCTGCTCGCCGTCGTAGGTGAACCACGAACCGGACTTACGGATGAAGCCGTGCTCGACACCCATGTCGATGAGCGAGCCCTCACGCGAGATGCCGCGACCGTAGAGGATGTCGAACTCGGCCTGCTTGAACGGCGGCGACACCTTGTTCTTGACGATCTTGACGCGGGTGCGGTTACCGACCGCGTCGGTGCCGTCCTTGAGCGTCTCGATACGGCGTACGTCCATACGCACCGAGGCGTAGAACTTCAAAGCCTTACCACCCGTGGTGGTTTCGGGCGAACCAAACATCACGCCGATCTTCTCGCGCAGCTGGTTGATGAAGATGGCGGTGGTACCGGAGTTGTTCAGCGCACCGGTCATCTTGCGCAGCGCCTGGCTCATCAGGCGGGCCTGCAGACCGACGTGGCTGTCACCCATCTCGCCCTCGATCTCGGCGCGCGGCACCAGGGCGGCGACCGAGTCGATGACCAGGATGTCGATGGCGCCGGAGCGGACCAGCATGTCGGCGATCTCCAGCGCCTGCTCACCGGTGTCCGGCTGGGAGACCAGCAGTGCGTCGGTGTCGACGCCGAGTTTCTTGGCATACTCGGGGTCCAGAGCGTGCTCGGCGTCGATGAACGCCGCGATGCCGCCGGCCGCCTGGGCGTTGGCCACGGCGTGCAGGGCCACGGTGGTCTTACCCGAGGACTCCGGGCCGTAGATCTCGACGACGCGGCCACGCGGCAGGCCACCGATACCGAGCGCGACGTCCAGTGCGATGGATCCGGTCGGAATGACCGAAATCGGTTGGCGCGACTCTTCTCCCAGCCGCATGACCGAGCCCTTACCGAAGCTCTTGTCGATCTGTGCGAGCGCGAGCTCGAGTGCCTTCTCGCGATCTGGGGCCTGTGCTGCCATGGTGGTCTCCGTCCTCGTGGGTGTCCGTTGATCGGGTTTCCGATCGGTTGGCCGTGACGCTAGATGAGGCCACCGACAAGTTTTTCGAACTGACACCACAGTAGCGAACAGATGTTCGACTTCAAGCGGACACGCCGATCAATGACCGGTCACGCGGTGATCGCCACGGTCTTCGTGGTCATCGCCCATCGACGTCACAGTGAACGCTGGCGCCGCAGGCCCAGCGCCCTCATCAGGGACAGCGCGCGCAGACCGGCGGCCGGCGCCACATCGGTGCCGCGGGCGATCACGCCGCGCCAGCGCGGTACGACACGGAAGATCTGACGGGAATCCATCAGCTCCAGGGCAGCTCGTGCGATGTCGTCGGCGGCCAGCGGCTTGGGACCCGAGAACAGCAGCGCCGCACCGGGGTCATGGGTCCGCGAGTTGACCATCTCGGTGTTCACCACGTCGGGGCACAGCGCCCTGACCCGGATCGGCAGGCCCGCGCCGCGCAGTTCGCCCTGCAGAGAGGTGGTGTACGACAGCACCGCGGCCTTGCTCGCGGCATACACGGCCAGCCCCGGCACCGGCGTCAGCGCCGAGATGGACGCGATGTTGAGGATGACACCGCCACCGGCACCCATGGCGTTGACCGCCGCCATGCAGCCCGCCATCATGCCGCGGACGTTGACGTCGAGGGTCTGCACGACGTGCTCGGCGGGCTGCTCCCAGGAGTTCCCCGCGTGCAGCACACCGGCGTTGTTGACCCACACCGCAAGTCGGCCCTGCTGCGCAGCCAGTGCCGCCACGGCCTCATGGCCGGCGACGTCGCGCACATCCTGGGCCACACCCCACGCACCGCGCCCGACGGACTCCGCCGCGCGCTGCGCGGCGTCCCCGTCAACGTCGGTGATCAGTACGCGGTGTCCCGCCGCGGCAAGGGCTTTCGCGATGGCGAGGCCGATTCCCCGCCCAGCTCCGGTGACTACGGCAATGCTGGCGCTCATCGGCGTGCTGTCGTCCTTCCATCGTGGGGTTCACGCACGACGCTATCGGGGCACTCTCGGCGAACACCATGTCGTCGGCCGACAAACACCGAAGCGCGAACCGTGCGGAGAGACCAAAGACCGGCGCTCACCACTGATCGCGCGGGACGTCGAAGTCCGCGCACAGGGCGCGCCAGACATCGCGGGGTTCGACGCCCGCTTCGATCGCTTGCGCCGGGGTACGGCCACCGAGCGCGGCCAGCACGTGGTCCGACACCAACGCAGCGCCGCGCGCCGCACCGAACTGCTCTTCGATCAGCAGGGTGAATTCGGTCAGTCGCACCGCACCAACCTACTCAGCGGGGCCGCCGAGCGCCGCTCGGCATACGGCCACCGGGTCGGCGACGTCCGCGCCGCTGGCACCGGCGCGCCGGGCCGCCTCCCGGTACGACGGCGTCGCCAGCACGCGGCCGACTGTCGCCGCCAGTGCTTCGGCGGTCACCGGCCGGATCAGCTCACCACTGCCCTGCCGCACAATCCGATTGGCGATCTCCCACTGGTCACCGCCACCGGGCACCACGACCAGCGGCACCCCGGCCAGCAGCGTCTTGGACACGATGCCGTGGCCACTGCCGCAGATCATGACATCGGCCCGCTTCAGCAGTTCGTCCTGCCGCCCGAGACCGACGGCGGCCCACGGCGGCACCGGCGCGTCGGGGCCGCGCAGCCGCGAGACGACGACGCGCGCGCCGTCGGGCAGCGTCTGCCCGGGGATCAGCGTCTCGAGCGCCAGGTCGTCCAGGCCCTGCATCCCCGTCGTCGCGGTCGACGGCGCCACCACCACGACCGGCCCCGAACCGGGCGGTATGTCGAGTACCGCGGTCGTGGGCTCGAAGTGCAGCGGTCCCACGACGACGGCTTCGGCCGGCCAGTCCGGCCGCGGTACCTCCAGCCCGGGCAGGGTCGCGATCAGCCGCCGCGCCGGCCCGGGATCGGTTGCGGGCAAGCCGATTCCGACGCGCGCCGCGGACCGCTGCCGGTTGCCCTGACGCACCGAACGAGCCGTGAGGAACCGTAGTGTCGCGTCCCGCAGCCGGCCCCGCACGCCGACGCCGGGCGCCAGGCCACTGCCCAGCGGCGGCAACCCTTTCGACGGCAGGTACAACGGGTGCGGGGTCAGTTCGACCCACGGCAGGCCCATCGACTCGGCGACCATCCCGCCGCAGGCCGTGATGACGTCGGACACGATCAGGTCCGGCGCCGGCTCTCGCAGCGACGACTCATTGAGCACCGCCATCCGGGCCGCACGCTCGTGAATCTTGGCGCCCGAGTCGAGGTCGTCGTCGCCGTCCTCGGGATCCAGCCCGAGCAGCTCCCGCGCATCGACGCCGGCCTGCCGTGCGGTGTCGAGCCACTGCCGGCCGGTGAACAGCAGCGGATGGTCGCCGGCAGCCCGGAACCGGAGGCACAGCGCGATGGCCGGAAAGGCATGGCCGGGGTCCGGCCCGGCAACGACGGCGACGCGCATCGGGTCACCCTGTCACACCGGGGCCTGTGCGCCGGCGGGCAGGCGCACTACCGTGGCCGGTATGACACAGAGCACACCGGCCTTGACCCAGACCAACGCCGAGATCGTCGAATCGTTCCTCTACGCCCTGCAGGCCGAGGACATGGACACCGCAGACCGCCTGCTCGACGACAACCTCGTCTACGAGAACGTCGGGCTGCCGACCATCCACGGCCGCACGCGCGCGATGAAGCTGTTCCGCCCGATGAAGAAGAGCCCGGTCAGTTTCGAGGTCAAGTTCCACCGCATCGTCGGCGAGGGCACGACGGTGCTCAACGAGCGCACCGACGCGCTGGTCATTGGTCCAGTGCGCCTGCAGTTCTGGGTCTGCGGGGTCTTCGAGGTGCACAACGGCAAGATCACGCTGTGGCGCGACTACTTCGACATGTTCGACATGGCCAAGGCCACGCTGCGCGGCCTCATCGGCGCCGTCGTCCCGGGCCTGCGTCCGACCATGTAGTCCCCGGTAAAATCGGCCACCATGGCCAATGAGAACCGCCCGAAGCCCAACGCCTGGCAGTACATCAAGTACAGCTACGGCGGCCGGCTGCCCGACTCGATGCGGGCGTGGGTGACCGAGGACCTCATCGGCAAGGGCGCGACGCTGCGGATCGTCATCCGCATGTTCGTCCCGGCGTTTCTGATCCTGATCCCCATCTGGTTCCTGCCCGAGCTCCTCGGCATCACGGGAGGGCAGGATCTGGTGATCCGCCTGAGCGCGACGGTGCCGATCCTGATCCCGGTGATCTACTTCTCGCACGCCCTGAACAAGATCTGGCGCCGCCACATGCTGGTCAAGCACGGCATCGACCCGAAGCTCCTCGAAGAGTCGTTGCGGCAGAAGAACGCCCACATCCACGCGGCCTACGAAGAGCGGTACGGCCGCCGGTCCGACGACGGCACGGGCAGCACCACGATCTAGCGGCCGTCAGGCCTGGCGCAGCCGTCCGAGTTCGTCGAAGGCCTGCGCCCAGGCACTGAGCCGGTCCGTGGCGGCCACCAGTTCGCTGCGGTAACGCTGCTCGGACATCGACCGCGCCGAGCCCGCACCGCTGTTCGCCGCGGACACCAATTGTGCCGCCGCCGTGGCGATGTCGCCGTACTGCCGCACACCTGCCTCGAGCTGGGCCGTGTACGCCTTGATGGTCGGGGCCAGATGTCCGCGGGACTGCGGCACCGAGCCGGCCGCGCGTTCCATGGCGACGATTTCCCCGGCCGTACCGGCCAGCGCCGCAGCCGACACGTTGGCCGCGGCGGTCACCTCGGCGATCTCGCCGGCCGGCAGCAACTGGCCACGCTGGATGACGCTCAGCAGTGAGTACAGCCCGCGTTCCGCCGACGCCAGGGTCTCCATCGGACGCCGCGCTGCCGAGCCTCTGGGCGGCAGCCGCCGTGACGTCCGCGCGGGCGGCAGGGGCTCGCCGCGCAGCCACCGGTACCGCAGGAAGCACAGCGTGGCCAGGAAGGCGGCGCCGCCGGCGATGGGTCCGGTGATGATCAGCACCCAGAACGGCGTGCTCCAGGCCGCCAGCAGTGCCGTCAGCCCGATCCAGAAGGCGCTGGCGCCGGCGAAGAGCCAGCCCAACCGCAGCGCCCAGCGCCGCTTGCGCAGCAGGCGCGCCCGCGGGTCGGCGGCGGCGCCGAGGCGTTGAGCCACCAGGTCGGACAATTCGGCAGCGGTGTCGATGCTGCGTTGCAGGACTGCCTGCCAGCCCCGGGTCTCCCCGGGACGGCCGGCCGACTGGGCGTTCACCGCTGCCCCCTCACATCTCGAAAGTTACTGCGACAGTGGATTTTCCGGAGCCGGGTTGGCTGCCGGAGCCGCGGGAGTGGCGGGCGCGGCGGCACCGCCGGACGGCAGGGAGTTGCCCTGCATCGAGGCACGGATCTGCTCGAGGCGCGAATGCCCGGCCATCTGCACGCTGGCCTGCTGGACCTCCATCATGCGGCCCTGCACCGAGTTCTGCGCCAGCTCGGCAGAGCCCATGGCGTTGGCGTAGCGACGCTCGATCTTGTCGCGCACCTCGTCGAGGCTCGGGGTGTTGCCCGGCGCGGCGATCTCGGTCATGGAGCGCAGCGAGGCACTGACCTGCTCCTGCATCTTGGCCTGCTCGAGCTGCGACAGCAGCTTGGTGCGCTCGGCGATCTTCTGCTGCAGCACCATGGCGTTCTGCTCGACGGCCTTCTTGGCCTGCGTCGCGGCCTGCAGCGACTGGTCGTGCAGCCCCTTGAGGTCCTCGACGCTCTGCTCGGCGGTCACCAGCTGGGCGGCGAAGGCCTCGGCGGCGTTGTTGTATTCGGTGGCCTTGGCGACATCGCCGGCCGCGGTGGCCTGGTCGGCCAGGGTCAGCGCCTGACGGACGTTGGCCTGCAGCTTCTCGATGTCGGCGAGCTGACGGTTCAGGCGCATCTCCAGCTGGCGCTGGTTGCCGATGACCGAGGCGGCCTGCTGCGTCAGGGCCTGGTGCTGGCGCTGGGCCTCCTCGATCGCCTGCTGAATCTGCACCTTCGGGTCGGCGTATTCGTCGACCTTGGAGCTGAACAGCGCCATGAGGTACTTCCAGGCTTTGACAAAGGGATTGGCCATGAGATCGGTCCGCCTTCGTGTCGTTCGTTGATTCGGGATCGGTTGTCAGGTTGCCGGCCACACGGTGGCAGCGCGTCTACAGCCAACCTAGTGGGTATGGACAGCCGGACGCAGCCCGCATGCAGGATTACGGCGCGGCGAATGCCGGACGCGTTCGAGCTGCGGTTCAGGCCTCGGCGACTCAGGCAACTGCCATGGCGAGAGCCTGTGGGATGACGACCTTGGTCGCGACGTCGATGTTGGCCACCGTGCGGTCGGCCTCGGCGCGCTCGGTGTGCAGCATCTGCTCGGCGGCGTCGGCCAGCACCTGGGACAGCGGCACGTCCAGGGCGCCGCAGATGGCACCGAGCAGTTCACTCGAGGGTTCCTTGCGGCCCCGCTCGACCTCGGACAGGTAGCCCAGGCTCACCCGAGCACCGTCGGACACCTCGCGCAGTGTGCGTCCCTGCCCGGTACGGGCCTGACGCAGCACGTCGCCGATGACCTCACGTAGCAATGTCGTCATCGTGTTTCCCCTTCGCCCTGAAGTAACAGCAGCCGCGCAGCCCGGCCGGACCACCCGTTCTACACGGTCTTGTAGGCACCAACGTGGCGACGCACCGCTTTGGTTCCCGGGCTGCCGGATCAGGGCCGGCGAAAAGCGGAGACGGCGTAGTCGATGCCGGTCAGCACCGTGAGCACGACGGCGGCCCACATGAACACCCAGGCGGTGGTCAGCCATGGCGCGGGCCAGGCATGCAGGGGCAGGACGAACAGGCCGATCGCCACGGCTTGCACCAACGTCTTGAGCTTGCCGCCGCGGCTGGCGGGGATGACGCCGCGCCGGATCACCGCGAAGCGCAACAGCGTCACCGCGAGCTCGCGGGCCAGGATCACGACCGTGATCCACCACGGCAGGTCGCCGAGCATCGACAGCCCGATCAGCGCGGCGCCGATCAGCGCCTTGTCGGCGATGGGATCGGCCAGCTTGCCGAATTCGGTGACCATGTCGAAGCTGCGGGCGATCTCGCCGTCGAACCGGTCGGTGATGACGGCGGCCGCGAACACGACGAAAGCGGCTATCCGCCAACGGGTTTCGTGACCGTCACCGGCGAACAGCGCGGCCAGGAACACGGGCACCAGCACGATGCGCAGTCCGGTCAGCAGATTGGCGATGTTCGCCACGCCGGCGCGCGAGGCGCGCGGATCGGTATCTGACTGGCCTGTCACCGACACAGGATATCCGGTCACCTACCGGGCGATACGCAGCCGATACCCTCCACATGTGAGCGACGCACCGAAACCCGCCACCACCGGGCTGGTGGTTCGCCGCGCCCGGACTTCCGATGTACCGGGAATCAAGGCCCTCGTGGACATCTACGCGGGAAAGATCCTGCTGGAAAAGAACCTGGTGACCCTCTACGAGGCGGTCCAGGAGTTCTGGGTCGCCGACCTGCACGGCGAGATCGTCGGCTGTGGCGCATTACACGTGCTGTGGGCCGATCTCGGTGAGGTGCGTACCGTCGCCGCGCACCCCAAGGTGCGCGGCATGGGCGTCGGGCATGCCGTGGTGGCCAAGCTGCTCGACGTGGCGCGGGAACTGCAGTTGCAGCGCGTCTTCGTGCTGACCTTCGAGACCGATTTCTTCAGCCGCCACGGCTTCAAGGAGATCGAGGGCACGCCCGTCACCGCCGAGGTGTACGAGGAGATGTGCCGCTCGTACGACACCGGTGTGGCGGAGTTCCTCGACCTCTCCTACGTCAAGCCGAACACCCTGGGCAACACCCGGATGCTGGTCACGCTGTAGCTAATCGGCGCTGTCGGCGGCGGCGTTGCGGCGTGCGACGATCCGGTCCCGCATGTCCATGATCGCGGCCCGCCGGCGGGACCGCCCGCCCCGGCCGAACGAAGGCAGTGTCGGGATCACCTCGATCTTGTCCGAGACCCCGATCATCAGCTCGGCGATCTCCAGCACCAATTCGTTGAGCTCGTCGACCTGTTGGCCCATCGCCATGAAGGCGCTCAGCGACTCGAGGACCACCCGCGCCACCAACACGATCGAGACGCAGGTCACGGGGCCGGCGAGCAGCAGCCAGAACACGCCGAGCCAGGGGGACAACTCGAAGGCCACGACGGCGCCCGTCAGGTACAGAACCACCGCACCGGCGATGACGAGCCCGTACAACAGCGGGACCACGTGCTGCGCCGTCGACTTCCGGAACCCGAAGTCGGTGAACGCCGTCAGCGCGGGCCGGCTGCGGCCACCGGATTCGTACTCGGCGTCGAGCTCCGCTTCCGTCGCTGCGCTGCGCGAAATGTCAACCACGGCAAAGCCTCCTTAGGAGTCCAGCCTCCCACAGTCGGCGCCGTCAGCCACTGATCGTCGGTGTTATCCGCACCGCCGATCAACCCGGGTGTGACCCCGGCAACACCGGTCAGAAGCCCGGGTCGTCGTCCACCGAGCCGTTGGCGTCGGAGCCGCCCTGGATCAGCATCAGCGTGCCGGCGAGCTCGTCGGGCTTGACCAGGACCTCGCGGGCCTTGGAGCCCTCGGACGGTCCGACGATGCCGCGCGTCTCCATCAGGTCCATCAGGCGCCCGGCCTTGGCGAACCCGACCCGCAGCTTGCGCTGCAGCATCGAGGTCGAGCCGAACTGGCTCGACACCACGAGCTCCACGGCCTGCAGGAAGACGTCCATGTCGTCGCCGATGTCGCTGTCGATGTCGCGCTTCTCGACGGTCTTCACCGTGACGCCGTCGATGAACTCGGGCTGGGCCTGCTGCTTGGTGAAGGCGACGACGGCCTGGATTTCGTCGTCACTGACGAAGGCGCCCTGCACACGGATGGGCTTGGGTGCCTCCGACGGCTGGAACAGGCCGTCACCCTTGCCGGTGAGCTTCTCGGCACCGATCTGGTCGAGGATGACGCGCGAGTTGGTCGCGTTGGTGACGCCGAATGCCATGCGGGACGGCACATTTGCCTTGATCAGACCGGTCACCACCGACACCACCGGCTGCTGGGTGGCCAGCACCAGGTGGATGCCCGCGGCGCGGGCCTTCTGGGTGATGCGGACGATGGCGTCCTCGACGTCGCGCGGCGCCTGCATCATCAGGTCGGCCAACTCGTCGACGACGCACAGGATGTACGGATAGGTCTTGTAGACCCGCTCGCTGCCCAGCGGTGCGGTGATCTCGCCCGAGCGCACCTTCTTGTTGAAGTCGTCGATGTGCCGGACACCGCTGGCGCTCATGTCCTGGTAGCGCTGCTCCATCTCCTCGACGAGCCAGGCCAGCGCGGCGGCGGCCTTCTTCGGGTCGATGATGACGGGCGTGATGAGGTGCGGAATGCCTTGGTACGGCGGGAATTCCACCATCTTCGGGTCGACGAGGATCATCCGCACCTCGTCCGGGGTGGCGCGCTGCAGCAGCGACACCAGCATCGAGTTGATGAAGCTCGACTTACCCGAACCGGTGGAGCCGGCCACCAGCAGGTGCGGCATCTTGGCCAGGTTGTAGCTGATGAAGTGGCCTTCGACGTCCTTGCCGATGCCGAACACCATCGGGTGGTGGTCCTTGCGGGTGGTCGGCGCGTTCAGCACGTCCTTGAGCCGGACCATCTCGCGGTCGCTGTTCGGGACCTCGACACCGACCAACGACTTACCGGGGATCGGGGCGAGCAGGCGGATGTGCTCGTTGGCCACCGCGTAGGCGAGGTTGCGCTGCAGCTGCGTGAACCGCTCGACGCGCACACCGGGCCCGAGCTCGATCTCGTACCGGGTGACGGTCGGGCCGCGCTGGAATCCCACGACCGTGGCGTCGACCTTGAACTGCTCCATGACCTCGGCGATGGCGTTCATGATGCGGTCGTTGTCACGGCCGACGCGCTTGGGCGGGTCGCCGTCGGCAAGCAGGTCCAGCGGCGGCAGGGTGTAGTCACCCTCGATGACACGGTCGATCGACAAGCCGTCGTCCTGCGCCTTTTCCACGGCCTTGGCCTCGCTGGGCACCGGGTCCGCGACGTTCTGCGCCTTGCGGCGGCGCGGCTTGGCGGCCGGCTCGGGCGCAGTCGGCGCCTCGTCGGCAGCGGGTTCGACCGGGTAGTTGTCCATCGGCGTGCGGCCCAGCGGCCGCGTCATCGCCGCGGTGGACTGGTCCGAACCGGGCCAGGCCTCGGGCTCGTCCCGGTTGTACGTCGGGTCGTCGTAGTAGCCGTCGGAGAAGTCATCGGCGAAGTCGTCGACGAAACCGCCCGGTGCGTCGTCGTCCTCGTCATGCTCGCCGTGCAGGCGACCGGAAACCATGTAGCGCAACGTGTCCGGCAGTTCGCGGATCGTCGTGCCGGTGACCAGCAGCAGGCCGAACAGCACGCCCATGATCAGCAGCGGCGTGGCGATCCAGACGGTCAGGCCGTCCGAGAGCGGCCCGCCGATGACGAAGCCGACGAAGCCGGCGGCGCCGCGGCGCTCCCCGGGCTCGGTGGGCCCGCCGGCCCAGATGTGCCACAGGCCCAGTACCGGCAGCCCGATCATCGCGGCACCGAGGATCAGCCGAGGCCGGGCGTCGGGGTTCGGGTGGGTACGCATCAGCGTGACGGCCAGCGCGAGCAGCAGCACCGGCAGCACCACGACAGCGGATCCGACGACGGTGCGGACGCCGTAGTCGATCCAGGCACCGACCGGCCGGGCCGCGTCGAACCAGGAGCTCGCCGCAATCAGGAAGGCGACGCCGAGCAGCGCCAGCGCGATGCCGTCACGGCGGTGTCCGGGCTCGAGTTCGCGGGCGCGGCCGACGCTGCGGGCGGTGGTTCCGGCGCCCTTGGCGAGCATCAGCCAGCCGGCGCGGGCGCCACGACCCACCGCTGCGCCGGCGGTCGCGACGGGAGACGGATGCGGCGCGGATTTGCGGGCCGGCTTGCGGGCGGGCGATTTCGGGGCCGGCGGACGCGCCGGCCGGCCCGACTTTGCACTGCCTGACTTCGATGAACGCGCCCCCGAACCGGCTGCGCCACGATTCGCCGACCCGGCCTTGGCCCGGTTAGCTGAGCTCGTTGCGGTTTTACTCGCCATGGCTGCCAGCCTAGTCGCAATTACCCCATCTGCACCATCTGCCACACAAGTAACGCTTGGGTCACGACCCCGGCCACATATCCGCTGGTCATGCCGCAGTGGGAGCCACGTCACACGCGCCGCGCGGCCCGGGCTAACGTGGACACCTGTCTAGGTCAGCTAGCTATCGAGGAGTCGTTCATGCCCGTCGTCGTCGTCGCCACCATGAAAGCCAAGCCCGAGTCCGTCGACCTGGTCCGCGCCGCGTGCGTCGAGGCCGTCGACGCCGTCCACGGCGAACCGGGCTGTGAGCTCTACTCACTGCACGAGGCCGACGGTGGCACCTTCGTGTTCGTCGAGCAGTGGGCCGACGCGGACGCCATCAAGGCCCACAGCACCGCCCCGGCCATCGGCAAGTTGTTCGGCGCCATCGGCGAGCACCTCGACGGTGCGCCCGACATCAAGATGCTGGCTCCCGTGGTCGCCGGCGATCCGGCCAAGGGCCAGCTGCGGGCGAGCTGACGATGGGTGAGCTGAGCGGCAAGGTCGCCTTCATCACTGGCGCGGCGCGCGGCCAGGGCCGTGCGCACGCGGTGAAGCTGTCGTCGATGGGCGCCGACATCATCGCCGTCGACCTGTGCGACCAGATCGCGTCGGTCCCCTACCCCATGGCCACGCCCGACGATCTGGCCGCGACGGTCAAGCTGGTCGAGGACAACGGCGCGCGGATCGTCGCCAGTCAGGCCGACGTCCGCGACCGCGACGCCCTCAAGACCGCACTCGAGGCCGGTGTCGATGAGCTCGGGGGGCGGCTGGACATCGTGATCGCCAACGCCGGGATCGCGCCGATGGCCGGCGAAAACGCCTGGCAGGACGTCATCGACGTCAACCTCACGGGCGTCTACAACACCCTGGACGTGGCGGCGCGCCCGATGGTCAAGGCCGGCAACGGCGGGTCGATCGTGCTGATCAGCTCGGTCGCCGGACTGGTCGGACTGTCCTCACCGATGGCCGGGTCGGTGGGCTATGCCGCCGCCAAGCACGGCATGGTCGGCCTGATGCGGGTGTACGCGAACCTGCTGGCCTCGCAGAACATCCGGGTCAACTCGATCCATCCGGCCGGGGTCAACACCCCGATGATCGACAACGAGTTCACCCGGAAGTGGTTGAGCCAGTTGACCGAGGAAACGAAAGCGGGGCCGGACATGACGAACGCGCTGCCCGTGCAGGTGCTCGAGGTCGAGGACATCGCCAACACCGTGGCCTGGCTGGTGTCGGAGGCCGGCCGGTACATCACCGGCGTGACGCTGCCGGTGGACGCCGGCTTCGTCAACAAGCGCTGACGCGAACCGCTTCGGCCCCAACCCAATTCACGGCGCGACGCCGGGTAAGGCCGGTGCCCGTTCTTCGGGTGCGCGGCGGGTTGCCGCCGGCTGCTGCACGTCTACGTGTGTGCGCCGAAGGAGGTGGCGGCCACGTCGGCGCAACCGGCGAAGCCCGCCCCACCGCGGCATCGGGTATCCGAGCACATGAACGAAGTCGGATTCACCGTGCAGCAGCACGTTGATTTCGCTCGGGCCTGACAGCGGATAACAGCTTTCAGAACCAGCGAATTGAACGGTATCGATCTCGTTGCCGAGGAAGACGGTGACGCGGACGACTTTCGGAGTACCGAAAAGTAGTTGGCGGGTGTGATTGTGACGATCACCCAACGCCAGGACACCAGTGGCAACGTCGAGATGCCCGTCGAACGCCGGCTCGCCCAGTCCGCGGGTATCCGTACCCGAATACACCCGCACGCGCACCATCCTGCCGGCGAGATCGCATTCGTGGACGTTCATGGTGTGCACCCACAGCGCCCGCGCAAGACCCCCGTCGCCGTGCACATCAGGGTGCACGTAGACGCCCGAAACACCGCCCGCGCCAACGTCTTCGATCACCACGACGCTGCCGTCGGGCGCGATCTCGCTATCGCACAGCACCTTGTTCGTTGTGACCCCCACAGCGAAACCCCTTCCGCTGCCGCACCTGGCAGCCGTCCCCTCGGTTCCAATGCCGCTTTTGCGTGCGCGAGCTCATCGAATTGCGGGGGAGCGTCTCAACACTGAGACCTCGCCGGCCCATCCGGTGGCTGCCGACATCCCCCGTCCCGACAGCGCCGCGGATTCAACATTTCAGCAACAATTGACGTCGGCTAGCGATATTCCCCACGGTTTCTCACAGTGAACACACAGCTACGAACGTCCAGCGGGGTGAACACCCCACAGTCCACCACGCAATTCCACCCCTTCCAGCGCAAATACGGCACACACTCCCCCAAGTTGACCGGATTCTGCTTTCCGAGCCGAGGATTACATATAGCGGACTGACGTGTCAACATTTCATTTTCCGACAGCTCTAGCGAAGTTGACGGCCGTGAGCTAACGTACTCGCTCCGGGTACGTTGGCGAACATCTGTTACATCGCCAACGGATCCGAAACGCTCCCCCAAGCGGCTAATACCCGGCCATCTGGTTCCCGCACGTGCGCAGCACGTCACGTCAGGACCTGGCAACACCATTTGGGGGAACGACATGTTCAGCAGGAAGCACCCGCAGAAGCCCGCGGGAAACATCACCTTGTTCGCCGAGCGGCTCAACAATCTCTTCACCGCCATCTATCCACCGACACGGGGCCCGTACCGGAACTGCGAAGTGACGCAAGCGCTGGCTCGCCGCGGCTACGACTTGTCGGACCCCTACCTGTCGCAGCTGCGCCGTGGCATACGCACCCGCCCGTCACGCCTGACGGTGCACATGTTGGCCGAATTCTTCGGTGTCCGAACCGAATACCTCGACGGCGAAGACTCCGGTTACACCCGTGTCCTCGACAGCGAATTGGACTGGCTCCGTCTCGCCCGCAACACGTCGGTGCGCGAGGTCACCACTGCCCTTCTGACCCTGCGACCGAGCGACCGCGAGGCCCTGCTCGACTCTGCGAGTTCCCTTGCCAACCTGGACGAGCCGGTTGTAAACCAGGCACGAGGGATTCGGCTCGGCGCCATGCCCATCAATGTCGAGGCAGGCCACGTTGACGCCTGGTGATCAACCCACCGACCGCGCCACGCGCGGCGCACGCGTCGGGCAGGTCGCCGCCCGCGCCGCGGCGCGCCGGGCAACGAACGCCGTTCGACAGCCTTTTCTGTCCGAAGAACAGAAAGCGCGGGCCCGCGACGAACAGATGCTGCGTTTGGCCGACGACCTCGCCACCACATTGGGCACCATGAAGGGTGCGGCGATGAAGGTCGGCCAGCTGCTCTCGCTGCTGAATTTCGGCCTCAGCTCCGCACAGACCCGAGATGAATTCTCGCGCCGACTGTCTCCGTTGTTCAGCCGTGCCCCCGCCGTCGACAACGCCGTCATGTTTCGGTTGATGGACTCCGAGTGGGGCGCGCTGCGTGGCCAGGTACGCACCGTCGAACCCGAGCCACTGGCCACGGCGTCGCTCGGGCAGGTCTACCGGGCCCAGCTCACCGACGGACGCGACGTGGCAGTCAAGGTCCAATACCCGTGGGCGCGTAGCGCGGTCCGCGCAGACCTGAAGAACCTGGCCCTGCTGGTCCGGCTACGCGCCAGGGCCTACCCGGTCAGAGGACTGAATGCGGTGGTGGCCGAGGTCAGCCGACAGATCACGGCCGAACTCGACTACCGCCGGGAGCTGGCCAACCACCGCGCGGTCTTCGAAGCTCATCGCGCACATCCGGTGTTCGCGATCCCCGAGCCGATCGACGAGTTGTGCACCGACCGCGTCATGGTGACCGAGTTCCTGGACGGCACGCAGCTTCATCACCTCACCGACGTCGACCAGACGGTGCGCGACCACATCGGCGAGGCGGTCTTCCGCTTCTACTGCGCCAGCATCTACACCAGCGGCGAGTTCTGCGCCGACCCACACCCCGGCAACATCCTGCGCCTGCCGGACGACCGAATCGGTTTCCTCGATTTCGGCCTGTACGTACGGATGAGCCGAGCCGAAGTCGATCTGGAACGGTCGGTACTGAAGGCGGTCATGCGCGGCGACGCCGCGACCGCACATCGACTGGCCAGCGTGGCCGGCTTCATCGTCGATGCCGAGGCGCTGCCCCCGGAGATGGCGTTGGAATACATGCGGGCCGTCGCCGGGTGGTATCTCACTCCAGGGCTGAGCCAGGTCACCGACAAGGTCGCGTACAAGGCGTTGTCGCAGGCGATGCTGCCCCAATCCGATTACCGCTCAGGGATATTCAAGCAGCGCATGCACAGCGCACACGCTTTCTCACGCCGGACCGAGATGAGCGTGTGCGCGCTGTTGGGCACGCTGCAAGCCCGGGGTCGCTGGTACGACATCGCTTCGGAATGGGCCCTGGACGCCGCGCCCACGACCGAGATGGGACAGCAGATAGCCCGCTGGCGCTCACGAATCCGGTAGCACCCGGCGCAGCCCGCCCAGCAGAAAGGCCGCACATGACTGCGCGATGGGCTCCGGGTCGACGTCGGTGCCGTCACCGACGAGCATCGGGAACGTCGCCATCAACACACACGACACCACCGCCTGTCCGGCGATGCGTACGTCGGCGTTGTCGCGAATCCAGCCCTGCCGGCGTCCCACCTCCAGGAATGCGGCCACCTGCGCACCGAGTTGGTCGTAGGCGGCGAGCACCGATTCATAGGCCTGTTCGTCCACGCCGGGTGCGGCAATCGCCACGAAGGACACCAGCGCGCGGTTTTTCGCGATGTAGGTCACGGCGCGGCGCACGCGGTCGGTGAATTCGGCGACGTACGCGGTGCGGCTGGTCCATTCGGCCGGCTCATCTTCGCCGGCGATCGCGGCCGAAATCTCTTGGACGGTCCGGGACTGGACGGAATCGAGGAGGTCCCGCTTGCTGCGGAAGTAGTTGTAGAAGGTGCCGTGGCCGACCCCGCAGCGGGCGGTGATGTCGGCGACGTCGACGTCGCGGTATCCACGCTCGATGAACAAGTCGGTGGCCGCCGCGTACAGCTCGGCAGCTCTCTCAGGCATCGCTGGTCTCCCCGTCGGCGGTGTCCTCGGTCAGCAATCCCTGATCGGCGATTCTCGAGATCGACGCCAGGAAGGTGGCGCGCGACTCGGCCGTCCTGTCCCCCCGCATCGACATCAGTAACCCCGGGCCGGACAAACCGACCACCAGGCGGCCCAGCAACGCCCACGTGTCACGGTGATCCACCGAGGCGTAGTCGGGGTTCGCCGTCTCGAACAGCCGGGCGAACGCGACGTCCACCGTCGACAGGAGCCCGCTGACCCGGAACCGCAGTTCGGGGTCGATGGCGCTGCTTTCCACCGTGAGCAGCCGGACGATCGCAGGATCCTCGTCGACGAGATCGAACAGACGGGTCCCGAACAGCGTGATGAGCTCCATGGCCTGGTGGTAGTCGGTCAGGTCCAGACTCGCCAGCGAGCCGATCCGGAGTGCCCGCGCAGCTTTCGTGACCGCGTAATCGAAGACGTCGTCGAGCAGATCCCGTTTGCTCGGGTAATACCGGTACAAGGTGCCCTGCCCGACATTGGCGTGGCGGGCGATATCCGCCATCGTCGTCTGGTCATAGCCGCGAGCGGTCAGCACGGCATACGCAGCCCGCACGATCTCCTTGCGCCTGGCAGCTCGCAAATCGGCGTTGGCCGGCCTGCCGCGCGCACGGCGATCGGAGGCTTGACCCCCCCGCGGCAAAGTCACCGGGCCGAGTTTAGTGGTACGGACCGACCCCGATGCGAGTTTCCCTCGTACCGAGGCTTTACGCCGGTTATTGTCGCGGGGCTAAATTTCGAGGACGGTCGGCACGATCATCGGCTGGCGCCGGTAGGTCTCGCCGACCCACTTGCCGACGGCCCGCCGCACCGCCTGGGCGATGCGCGCGGGATCGGTGACTTGCTCGGAGACAAGGGTTTCCAGCGCCGTCTGCGCCTTCTCGGCGCCCGGCTCGAGGGCCTTCGGGTCCTCGGAGAAGCCGCGCGAGTGCAGGTGCACCGGGGCCACCGGCTTGCGGGTCTCGCGGCTGATCACCACGGTGACCGCGATGAAACCCGAAGTCAGCGTGAGCCTTTCACCCAGGGTGGCGTCGCCGACGTCGCCCAGTACCAGACCGTCGACGAACACCTTGCCGACCGGCACGGCGCCGGCGATCCGGGCCTGCCCGTTGATCAGGTCGACACTGACGCCGTTCTCGGCGAGGACGACGTTTTCCTCCGGCACCCCGGTACGCATCGCGAGTTTGGCGTTGGCACGCAGGTGCCGCCAGGTGCCGTGCACGGGCATGACGTTGCGCGGCCGCACCCCGCGGTACAGGAACAGCAGCTCGCCGGCAAAGGCATGCCCGGAAACATGCACGCGCACTTGCTGATTGGTGACGACGCGGGCGCCGATCTTGGCCAGCGAGTCGATCACGCCGTAGACGGCTTCCTCGTTGCCGGGGATCAGCGAGCTGGACAGGATGATCAGGTCGCCGGCGGTCAGCGTGATGCTGCGGTGCTCGCCGCGGGACATCCGGGACAGCGCCGCCATGGGCTCGCCCTGGGTGCCGGTCGTGATCAGCACGACGCGGTCGGCCGGCAGCAGCTCGGCCGCACCGATGTCGATGACGTCGTCGTCGTCGACGTTGAGGAAGCCGAGTTCCTTGGCGATTCCCATGTTGCGGACCATCGAGCGGCCGACGAAGGAGACCTTGCGCCCCAGCGCCACGGCGGCGTCGATGATCTGCTGCACACGGTCGACGTTCGAGGCGAAGCACGCCACGATGACGCGGCCGTCCGCGCCGCGGATCAGCCGGTGCAGGTTGGGACCGACCTCGCTCTCGGAGGGACTGACTCCGGGAATCTCGGCGTTGGTCGAGTCGCACAGGAACAGGTCGACGCCCTGTTCGCCGAGCCGGGACATGCCGGGCAGGTCGGTGGGCCGGCCGTCCGGCGGCAGCTGGTCGAGCTTGATGTCACCGGTGTGCAGCACCGTGCCGGCGCCGGTGTGCACGGCGATGGCGAGGGCATCGGGAATCGAGTGGTTGACCGCGAAGTACTCGCACTCGAACACCCCGTGGGTACTGCGCTGACCCTCGGCGACGATCTGCATGTTCGGCTTGAGCCGGTGCTCGCGGCACTTGGCGGCCACCAGGGCCAACGTGAACCGAGAGCCCACCACGGGAATGTCCGGCCGCATCTTGAGCAGATACGGGATGGCGCCGATGTGGTCCTCGTGCGCGTGGGTGAGCACCAGGGCCTCGATATCGGCCAGCCGGTCCTCGATGTGCCGGATGTCCGGCAGGATCAGGTCGACGGCGGGCTCGTCGTGCGTCGGGAACAGCACGCCGCAGTCGATGATGAGCAGCCGGCCCAGGTGCTCGAAAACGGTCATGTTGCGGCCGATTTCGCTGATGCCGCCCAGTGCCGTCACACGCAGACCGCCCGGCTCCAATGGGCCGGGCGGTGCGAAGGCGGGTCTGGTCACGCAAGCACCGATGCCGTGCGCAGGTCCGCGGCGAGTGCCGCCAGCTGGTCCGGCGTGGCGGGCACCTGCGGCAACCGCGGGTTACCGACCTCGATACCCAGCAACCGCAGGCCTTCCTTGCTCATGGTGACGCCGCCCAGTCGGTTCTGCGCCTCGCCGAGCGAGTACAGGCCCACATGAATCTTGCGCGCGGTCGCGATGTCGCCGGAATTGAAGGCCGACAACATGTCCCGCAGCTGGCCGGCGGCCACGTGACCCCAGACGCTGATGAACCCGGTGGCGCCCATCGCGAGCCACGGCAGGTTGAGCGTGTCGTCGCCGGAGTAGTAGGCCAATCCGGTCTCGGCCATCATCTGCGCGCCGCCGTTGAGATCACCCTTGGCGTCCTTGACCGCGACGATGTTCGGGTGCGCCGACAGCGTGCGGATGGTGTCCCATTCGATCGGGACCGCCGAGCGCGGCGGGATGTCGTAGAGGACCACCGGGAGGTCGGTGGCGTCGGCGACGGCGGTGAAGTGCGCGACGAGGCCGGCCTGCGGCGGCTTCGAGTAGTACGGCGTCACCACGAGCAGACCGTGCGCGCCGGCCGCGGCGCTGGCCTTGGCCAGGTGGACGCTGTGCGCGGTGTCGTAGCTGCCGGCGCCGGCGATGATGCGGGCCCGATCACCGACCTCTTCGAGAACCGCCTCGAGCAGGGCGATCTTCTCGTCGTCGGTGGTGGTCGGCGACTCGCCGGTGGTGCCGGAAACGACGAGGCCGTCGCACCCCTTGTCGACCAGGTACTTGGCTACCTTCTTCGCACCAGCCAGATCAAGCGAGCCGTCCGGGCCGAACGGCGTCACCATGGCAGTCAGCACGGTGCCCAAGCGTGCGCTGACGTCGATTCCGGTGGTGGTCACGGGCGACAAGATTACCCGCTGGTTCGCCCTGGTTTTGCACCGCCGCCCGGTGCGGCCGCGCGCGGCGCCGAGCGGCGGGCTCAGTCGATGAGCATCCCGGCACGCCGCATCGCCGCCGAGATGTTCTCGAAATCGATTGCCACGTGAGCGCGTGCCAGCGCCTCGGCGTCATCGCCGCGGCCTTCGGTTATGGCGTCGACGAGCGTCGTGTGCTCACCCAGCGCGCGCAGTTCCATCTCCCGCATGGTCACCGGCTCGCCCCACACATGCGCCGGAGCGCCGATGCTGACGGACGCTTCCAGGTCGAGCAGCACCTGTTTGAGGACGGCGTTGTGGGCGGCATCCATGATCGCGAGGTGCAGGGCGCTGTCCGCTTGCTGGGCGGCCAAACCGCTGTCGGCCCGGCGGTAGTCGTCGAGACACCGCCGCAGCACGTCGATGTCGCCGTCGGTGCGGGATTCCGCCGCGGCGCGACTCACCGCGCCGTGGACGCGGCAGATCGCGTCACACCGGTCGCGAATCTCGTCGACCCGGATCCGCAGGGTGCGGACCACCGCCTCTGTGGACGAGTCCGGCCACTGCTGCAACACGTACGAGCCACCGCCACGGCCCCGCCGCGTCTCCACCAGGCCGCGGTCCACCAACCGGGCGAGTGCCGCGCGCACCGTCATCCGGCCGACTCGCAGCGACGCGGCCAGTTCACGTTCGGCGGGCAGCCGGGCGTTGGGCAGGTATTCGCCGATGGCGATGGCGGTGACCAGCCGATCGGTGATCTCGTCGACGCGACTCGATGATTCGAGTTCACGGGCGAGCAGGCCGGAGGCATCCACACCGTGGAGATGTGTCATCGCCGGCTCCCTTCCTGTCGACACACAGAGTATCGACACGGATTGTTAAATCTCGATTAATGGTCTTGTGGCGAGACCATTAATGAAACATGCTGGCCGTCATGCCGACCACCCGCCACCACGTGCCGTTCCGCGACTACGAGACCTGGGTCCAGGTGACCGCGCCCGAGTCGCCCGCGCCGGGTGCTCTGCCGCTTTTCGTCCTGCACGGAGGGCCGGGCATGGCCCACAACTACGTACGCAACATCGCCGAGCTGGCCGCCGAAACCGGCCGCACCGTCATCCATTACGACCAGCTCGGCTGCGGCAACAGCACCCATCTGCCCGACGCCCCCGCCGCGTTCTGGACACCGGAGCTCTTCGTCGACGAATTCCACACCGTCCGTGCCGCCCTGGGCATCGACGAGTACCACCTGCTGGGCCAGTCCTGGGGCGGCATGCTGGGCGCGGAGATCGCCGTGCGCCGACCAGCCGGGCTCGCGTCGCTCGTCATCTGCAACTCGCCGGCGTCGATGGAACTCTGGATGGCCGGCTGCGCACAGTTGCGCACGCAGTTGCCACCGGATGTCGAGGCCGCGCTGACGCGCCACGAGGAAGCAGGCACGGTCGACGATCCGGAGTACCTGGCGGCGACCGACGAGTTCTACGCGCGCCACCTGTGCCGCGTCGTCCCCATGCCACAGGATCTGACCGACACCATCGCGCAGATGGAGGCGGAGCCCACCGTCTATCACACGATGAACGGGCCCAACGAGTTTCACGTCATGGGCACGTTGCGCGCGTGGAGCATCATCGATCGGCTGCCCGCGATCGACGCGCCGACGCTCGTCATCGCCGGCGAGTTCGACGAGGCCACCCCCGACTCCTGGCAGCCGTTCCTCGACCACATCGACGGTGCCGTCGGCCACGTGTTCCCCGGCACCAGTCACTGTTCGCATCTCGAGAAGCCCGCGGAATTCCGCGCTTTCGTCGCCGCATTCCTCGCCAACCACGATCTGGCCACCGACGCCCTGGTCTGAACCCATCCGCTCGACCCGATAGGACTGCCATGGCAACCACCCGCCTCGCCACCGGCGAAGGTCAACGCGCCCTCGAATCATTCGGCTACAAGCAGGAACTCAATCGTTCCGTCTCGACCGTCGACCTCATCGTCTACGGGCTGGTGTTCATGGTGCCGATCGCACCGTGGACCATCTTCGGCGTCGTCTACAACAGCGCCGGCGGCATGGTGCCGCTGGTGTATCTGATCGGCCTGATCGCGATGGTGTTCACCGCGACGGCGTACGCGCAGATGGCCAGGTCGTTCCCGCTCGCCGGATCGGTGTTCTCGTATGTCGGCCGCGGAATCCATCCCGGCGCGGGCTTTTTCGCGGGATGGGCGATCCTCCTGGATTACCTCCTGATACCGACGCTGCTGTACGTGTTGGCCGCCGAATCGATGATCGGCCTCTTCCCCGGGACGCCGCGATGGCTGTGGGCGCTGGTGTTCGTCCTGGTCAACACCGTCATCAATCTGCTCGGCGTCGACTCGCTCAAGATGGCCAACCGGCTGTTCCTGGTACTCGAGCTCGTCTTCCTCGTGATCTTCGTGGTCATCGCGGTGCGGGCCATCAACGGTGACTCGCTGCCCAATGTGCACTGGAGCACGACGCCGATCTGGAATCCGGAAACCGTCAGCGCTCCGCTGATCGCCGCCGCGCTGTCGATCGCCGTCCTCAGTTTCCTTGGCTTCGACGGCATTTCGACCCTCGCCGAGGAATCCACGGGCACCCGCAACCCGGCCGGCAAAGCGATGATCGGCGCGTTGTTCATCGTGGCGTTCCTGTTCATCGGCCAGACCTGGCTGGCCAGCCTGCTGGCCGGCGGTCGGGCCTCGTTCAGCGACGACGAGGCGGGCAACGCATTCTTCAAACTGGTCGAGGCAGCGTCCAGCACGGGGTGGATGAACGCCTTCTTCGTCGTCAACGTGCTCGCCGTGGGATTCGCCAACGCGATGGCCGCGCAGGCCGCGACCAGCCGGCTGCTGTTCTCGATGAGCCGCGACCGGCAGCTACCGGCTTTCCTGTCCAACGTCAGCTCCCGCAAAGTGCCGTACGCCGCGATCCTGTTGGTCAGCGCGATCAGCGTGGTGCTCGTGCTGTTCTTCGTCGGCCAGATCGCGCTCATCTCGTCACTGGTGAACTTCGGCGCGCTGTTCGCCTTCTGCCTGCTGCACGTATCGGTGGTTTGGTACTACCTCGGCCGCAAGAAGTCGCGAAACTATCTACTGCACCTGGCGGTGCCGACACTCGGCTTCCTCATCATCGGCTACGTGCTGTTCAACGCGGATTCGCTGGCCAAGATCGGCGGCATCGTGTGGCTGGGCATCGGGACGGTGGTGTTCATCGTCAACAAGCTGCGCGGCCGCGCCGTGCCCGCGCTCGGCGAAACACCGCAACACGACGTCACCGGCTAGCACCCGGCATTAGAGTCGGATGATGCTCGGCCATCTCGGCATCAACGTGCCCGATCTTGGGGCGGCCAAGAATTACTACGACGAATTGATGCCGTTGGTAGGTTTCGAGCCTTTCATCGCCGCCGATGATCAGTTCGCCTTTCGCCCGGCGGGCGGCAAACCTGGCACCTTCCTGTTTTTCTATCCGACCGCAGAGCCCGGTGACTACTCGCGGCACCGCACCGGGCTGCAACACCTCGCCTTTATGGTCAAGACGCGATCCGCGGTCGAGGGCGTCCATCAGTTCGTCCAGCGGACCGGCGGCGAGGTGTTGCACAGACCACAGGCGTTCCCGCAATACCCGCCGCCCTACTTTGCCATGTTCTGGCTGGATCCGTTCGGCATGATGCTGGAAGTGGTGTGCCACCACGACGCGCAGTGATCGCGTTCGCGCGGGAACGCGCAGTGAATCATATTGGGGCCGTGGGAATTACCCGCACAATTGAATTCTCGATATTCAGTCGGATTGCCGTGAAAAAGCGCTGAGCGGGCGTACTACTACCGGCAATGAAGACTCCGGGGTGCCCTTCTTATTTTTTATCGTTACACTTCCGGCCGAACACCCCCGATAAAGGAGATCATTCGTGGCCGAACGCATTGTCGTCCAACTTGTCGACGATATTAACGGCACTGAAATCACCGACGACACGGGTGAGCGGATTAACTTCTCGGTACGCGGGGTTGATTACCAGATCGATCTTTCTGCTGCGAACGTGGCGAAGTTCGAGAAGGCGCTGGCACCGTATCTGGACGCCGCGACCCGCGTCGGCGGCCGTCGCACCCGGACCCAGAAGGTCGCGGAGCCGAGCACTCGGGCCGCCAAGAGCGGCACGTCGCGCCGCCGCGGCAAGAAGGCCGCGTCCTCGAAGGAACAGCTCGCCGCGATCCGCGAGTGGGCACAGGAGAACGGCTACGACGTCGCCGCCCGCGGCCGCATCAAGGCCGACATCGTCGAGGCGTACCACGCCGCGAACTAGCCGGCGCTAGACCCGCCGTCCCAGCTCGGCGACCAGATCCCCGCGGTCCCCGACCGTCACGTCGCCGACGCCGAGCCACGTCGCCATCGAGCTGAGCTCCGGCACCAGGGCCGCGGCCACCCGCGCGCGGTCCTGGCCGTCCTCGGCGAACGCGCCCACGACATGCAGCGCGTCGGCCGTGCGTTTCAGGTCGACGCGCGCCACCAGCCGGCCGTCGAGCAGGAAAGGCCAGACGTAGTAACCGAATTGGCGCTTCGGGGCCGGGGTGTAGATCTCGATCCGGTAGTGGAAGCCGAGCAGCCGCTCGACGCGGGGCCGGAAGAAGATCAGCGGGTCGAACGGGCACAACAGTGCGGTGCCCCGGTCCGTGCGAGGCACTTTCTGCCCGGCGCGCAGGTAGGCCGCAGTCCCGTCGATCGTGACGGGCTCCAGCTCTCCCGATGCCACCAGCGCCGCCAAAGCGGGCTTCACCTGACGGGCGCCCAGCCGGAAGTAGTCGCGAATGTCGGCCTCGGTCCCCACGCCCAGCGCCCCGGCCGCCTTGAGCACCAGTTGCCGGACCGCCTCGTCGTCGGAGACCTCCCGGGCCAGCACCTCCGCCGGCAGCACCCGCTCGACCAGGTCGTAGTGCCGTGCGAACCCGGCGCGCGTGGCCGTGGTGAGCACGCCCGCCGACCACAGCGCCTCGGCCACCCACTTGGTGTCACTGCGCCCCCACCAGGGCCCTTTCGCGCCGCGGGGTTCGGCTTCGAGGTGGGCCTCGATCTGTCCGGCCGTCGACGGCCCGAGTTCGGCGACGGCGGCGATGATCTTCTCGGCCAGCTCACCGTTGCGCTTGACGATCTCGGTGCCCCAGCGCCCGTGGGTGTACTCACGCATGCGCCAGCGCAGCAGCGGCCAGTCCTCGACCGGCAGCAACGCCGCCTCGTGCGCCCAATATTCGATGAACTGCCGCGGCGACCGCGCGCTGTGGCTCCACGCCAGCGCGTCGAGCGCGTCGCGATTGTAGGGACCGAGCCTGCTGAACACCGGCGCGTAATGCGCCCGCACGCAGACCGATACCGAATCCAATTGCAGCACTTGTATTCTGGACATCAAACGCCTCAGGTGTGCCCGGGTTACCGCCCCGGACGGCTTGGGTTCGTGAAAGCCCTGGGCGGCGACGGCGATGCGACGGGCCTGGACCGTGGTGAGTGCTGCCACTGTCACATCGTGGCGCAGACCACCGACAAACTCGCGCATGGATCTGCAAGGTTGTCGGCCGAACCGCCTACCATTCCTGCGGCACACCCTGTATTGGGGCTTCGGTCTCACCCGGCCGGCCCTGACGGAAAGGACCAGCAGTGAGCTACAACGCTGCGGACATCACCGAACTCGACGATGTTCAGCACACCCGCCTGCGACCGGCGGTCAACCTGGGCCTGGATGTGCTCAACACCGCCCTGCGCGAGCTGGTGGACAACGCGGTCGAGGAGGTCGCCGACCCCAGCCACGGCGGCTCCACCGTCACGATCACCCTGCATGCCGACGGCTCGGTGAGCGTCGCCGACGACGGACGCGGCCTTCCCATCGACTCCGACCCCGTGACCGGCAAGAACGGCATCGTCAAGACCCTCGGGACGGCGCGCGCCGGTGGCAAGTTCTCAGCCCACGCCGACGCCAGCAGCACCGGCGCCGGCCTGAACGGCATCGGCGCCGCGGCCGCGGTGTTCATCTCCGCCCGCACCGACGTCACCGTGCGCCGGGCCGGCAAGACCTACCTGCAGAGTTTCGGCCACGGCTACCCCGGCACGTTCGAGGGCAAGGAATTCGACCCGAACGCCGAGTTCACGCGTGCCGACAACCAGAAGCTGCGCGGCGTCGGCAACCGCAAACCCGACGCTCACGGCACGACCGTCCGGATCCTGTTCGACCAGGCCGTGGTGCCGGACGCCAGCGTGGACATCGCCGAGGTCCTGCTGCGCGCCCACGCCGCGGCCCGGATGTGCCCCGGTGTGCACCTGACCGTCGTCGACGAGGGCTGGCCCGGCGAGGAGGTCCCCGCCGCCCTGCTGCAGCCGTTCAACGGCCCCTGGGGCACCGAGGCGCTGCTGGACCTCATGTGCACCTCGGCCGGCACTCCCCTGCCGCCGGTGCGCGCCGTCGTGGAGGGCCGTGGCGAATACACCACCGGGCGCGGCCCCACCCCGTTCCGCTGGTCGATGACCGCCGGACCGGCCGAGCCGACCACCGTGGCCGCGTTCTGCAACACCGTGCGCACCCCGGGCGGCGGATCGCACCTGACCGCGGCCATCAAGGGACTCACGGAGGCACTGGCCGACCGCGCGTCCCGGATCCGCGACCTGGGCCTGGCCAAGGGCGAGGACGGACCCGAACCGCAAGACTTCGCCGCGGTGACCGCACTGGCCGTCGACACCCGCGCACCGGATGTGGGCTGGGACTCGCAGGCCAAGACCGCGGTCTCGTCGCGCTCGTTGAACGTCGCGATGGCCCCGGATGTGACGCGCAGCGTCAACGTCTGGGCGGCGAATCCCGCCAACAGCGAAACGGTGTCGTTGTGGACGAAGCTGGCGCTGGAGTCGGCCCGGGCGCGCCGCAGCGCCGAGGGCGCCAAGGCACGGTCCCGCGCGGCGTCGAAGGCCAAGGGGCTGGGCACCAACCTGTCGCTGCCGCCGAAGCTGCTGCCGAGCCGGGAGACCGGTCGCGGGTCGGGCGCCGAACTGTTCCTGTGCGAGGGCGACTCGGCACTGGGCACCATCAAAGCGGCGCGCGACGCCACCTTCCAGGCCGCCTTCCCGCTGAAAGGCAAGCCGCCCAACGTCTATGGCTTCACCGTGAACAAGGCGCGGGTCAAGGACGAGTTCGATTCCATCGAACGCATCCTGGGCTGCGGCGTGCGCGACAACTGCGACCCCGAACAGTGCCGCTATGACCGGATCCTGTTCGCGTCCGACGCCGACCCCGACGGCGGCAACATCAACTCGAGCCTGATCTCGATGTTCCTGGACTTCTACCGCCCGCTCGTCGAGGCCGGCATGGTCTACGTGACGCTGCCGCCGCTGTTCGTGGTCAAGGACGGCCAGGAGCGCATCTACTGCCAGGACGAGTCCGAGCGCGACACCGCCGTGGCCGAGTTGAAGGCCCGCTCGAAACGCCGGGTGGAGGTGCAGCGCAACAAGGGTCTCGGTGAGATGGACGCCGACGACTTCTGGAACACCGTGCTGGATCCGCAGCGGCGCACCGTGATTCGCGTGCACCCGGACGACGCGGAGAAGAAGCTGCACCACACCCTGTTCGGCGGGCCGCCCGAGGGCCGGCGCACGTGGATGGCCGAGGTGGCCGCCGTCGTCGACACCCTTGCGCTGGACCTGGACTAGAAAGAGTCAACCGTGACCTCGACCCTGGACGTTCCCGAGCAGAATCCGGACCTGGTCCTCGACCAGAGCGCCGACGACTACTGGAACCACTACCAGCTGACGTTCGCGCTCTACAGCGTCAGTGACCGCGCCATCCCGTCGGCGTTCGACGGCCTCAAGCCGGGCCAGCGCCGGCTGCTGTACCAGATGCACGACTCGAAACTGCTGCCCGGCAACAAGCCACAGAAGTCCTCGAAGGTGTGCTCGGCCGTCACCGGCAACCTGCACCCGCACGGCGGCGCCTCGATGTATGGCGCCGCGGCGCTGATGGCCGCCGAGTTCCAGCGTGTGAAAGTCATTGACGGACAAGGCGCTTTCCCGCGCATCCAGGGCGACATCCCCGCCGCGGACCGGTACACCGAGATGCGGCTGTCGGCTCCCGGTGCGGCACTGACCGCCGAACTCGACGACCACGCGGTACCGATGGTGCCCACGTTCGACGGCGAGTGGATCGAGCCCACGATGCTGCCGGCCCAGTGGCCGGTGCTGCTCTGCAACGGTGCCGTCGGTATCGCCGAGGGCTGGGCCACCAAGGTGCCCGCGCATAATCCGCGCGAGATCATGGCGGCCTGCCGGGCGCTGCTGAAGACGCCGAACATGACCGACGACCGGCTGGCCAAACTCATTCCCGGCCCGGACTGGGGCTGTGGGGCGACGGTGGTCGGCACGGCCGGGCTGCGTGAGTACCTCACCACCGGCCGGGGTGCGCTCACCGTGCGCGGCACCTTGTCGATCGACGGCAAGAACGTCGTCATCACCGAGCTGCCGCCCGGTGTCGCGAGCAACACTGTGCAGGACCGGATTCGGGCCCTGGTCGAGTCCGGTGAGCTGGCCGGTGTGGCCGACATGTCCGACCTGACCGACCGCCGCAACGGGCTGCGGATCGTCGTCACCGCCAAACGCGGCCATGCCGCCGAGACCATCCGCGACCAGCTGCTGGCGCTGACCCCGCTGGAGTCGACGTTCGCCGCCAGCCTGGTCGCGCTCGACGAGGACCGCGTGCCGCGCTGGTGGACGGTGCGCGAGCTGATCGGCGCGTTCCTGCACCTGCGCGACTCCGTCGTGCTGCACCGCAGCCAGTACCGGCTCGAGAAGGTCACTGCCCGTAGGCATCTGGTGGCCGGGTTGATGAAGATCCACCTCGACATCGATGCCGCCGTCGCGGTGATCCGCGGTTCCGACACCGTCGACGACGCCCGCCGCGGGCTGCAGGAACGGTTCAGCATCGACGAGGAACAGGCCAACTACGTTCTGGCACTGCAGCTTCGGCGACTGACCAAGCTCGACGTCATCGAGCTGCAGGCCGAAGCGGACAAGCTGGACGCCGAGTTCGCGGAACTCACCGAGCTGGTGTCGAACCCCGACGCCAGGCGCGTGGTGATCGACAACGAATTGAAAGAGACGGCGAAGCTGTTCGCCGGGCCCGAATTCGACCGCCGCACGGTCCTGGACTTCGAGGGCACCCCGACGGCGTCGAGCTCCGACGACGACGGCCCGCGGGAGAAGAAGGTCAACGCCAACTGGCGGCTTGACGACCGCGGCGTGTTCTCCGACACCCACGGCGACCTGCTCTCCGCCGGGCTGGGCTGGGCGGTGTGGACCGACGGGCGCATCAAGTTCACCAACGGCAATGGCCTGCCGTTCAAGACCCGCGACATCCCGGTGGCCCCGGACATCACCGGGCTGCTGCGCTCGGGTGTGCTGACGCCGGGCTATCACCTGGCACTCGTGACGCGCCGCGGCAAGATTCTGCGCATCGACCCGGCGGCGGTGAACCCGCAGGGCGCGGCAGGCAATGGTGTCGCGGGCGTGAAGCTGGCGGGCGACGGCGACGAAGTGATCGCCGCGCTGCCGATCACGTGCGGCAACGGCGAAGCCATCCTGTCGACCTCTGAAAAGGGTTGGAAGGTAACCGAAGTCGCCGACATCCCGGTCAAGGGCCGCGGCGGCGCCGGTGTGGGCTTCCATCCGTTCGTGGGTGGCGAGGACGCGCTGCTGTCGGCGGCGGTCTCCCCCACCGGGTTCGTGCGCAACGGCAAGGCGGTGCGCGCCGAGAAGCGCGCGAAGTCTTCGGTGAAGGGCACGGGCGCCGACGTGGTGCCTGCCGAGGCGTAGGCACCGGTGCAGTTCGACTGGCCGGGATTCGAAACCGATCTGACCGCCGCGGCGGTGACGGCCGTCCGGGCGCTGGTCGGCGCGGCGGCCGGGCAACAGCCGTACGCGGTGGCATTCAGCGAGTTCTACGCCGAGACCACGGGCGTCATCTACCTGCCCAATCTGGCGCTGGGCACCGAGGAGTCGGTGCCGGAGCCGTCCTGCCGGTTCAGCCCGCCGGACTGGGAGCACCAGGACTACGAGTGGAGCGACAGCGCCGGCGACTGGGGTTACCGGTTGATCGAGGCGGTGTCGGGCTTGCCGCGCGCACAGTGGGACCAGGCCTGGGAGCGGTTCGCGCAGGCGATGCTGACCATCGCAGCCGGCGTGCGAGCGGCGCTGGTCGCCGACGGCACCCTGCCGGCCGACGTCGTCGTCTACCTCGACGACGAGGACGGCGACCTGCTGGTGCGCTCATTGACGCCCGACGAATTGCGGCGACACTTCCCCGAGTACCTCGCGGCCGACGAAGCCGAGCAGGCGGTGCTGGCGTTGCCGGTCGAACAGCGGGTCGCGGCGCTCGCGGCTGCTGCCGGGTTGGTGCCCGAACCGCGGGGCGACCTGGGGCAGGAACGCGCGCGGACCCTGCTGCTCGATCTGGGCGCCGCCGCGGTGCCGGTCGCCGTCGCGGCCCTCGAACGTCGGGATACCGCCTGGCTCGGCGCCAAGCTGTTGGCCGACCTCGACATCGCATCGGCTGACGTCATCGACGCGCTGTGGGCGGCGGCGCCCCTGTCCGGCCCCGGCCACGACTGGGCGGCCACCGCGTTGGGGCGTTTGGGCTGCGGCCCGCAGGTGCTGGAGAGCGACCTGCCCGCGGCCAGCCGCGCGGCCGCCGTCACGGCGCCGTATCGGTCGTTCCGCGATCACGGCCGCAGCCATCGGCCGCTCGACTACGCGCTGCTGGCCGCGGGACTGGCCGACCCGGCCATCGCGCCGCTGATCGCGCAGGAACTGGCACCTGGTCAGGGCTACTGCACGCTGGATGCCGCCGACCTTCCCGGCGCCCGGCGGGGACTCGACCACCCCGAGCCGGTGATCCGCCGGCACGCCGTCGTCGTTCTCGGGGAACTGATCGGGCCCATGGGACCCGAAGGTCTGGACCCCGACGACGTCGCGGCACTGCGTGCCCGGATCACCGACCTGGCCGCCCTCGATCCTGACGACGACGTCCGGCGGCTCGCCGGCTACCGCCGATAGGTGCAGAACCGGTAGCGCAGGCCGGTTCTGCTGGTCTGCCACTCGCCGTGCGTGACGGTCCAGGAGTCGTCCAACTCGGGCGCGAATGCGTCACCGTCCGGCACGTCGACATCGATCTCGGTGACCTCGCACAGCGTCGCCGACGGCAGGGCCAGCGCGTACAGTTGCGCCCCGCCCATCACCCAGCCGTCGACCTCGGCGGGCAGCGCCGTCACGACCTCGGCGCCCTCGGCGACATAACCGGCGTCGCGGCTGACCACGACGTTGTGGCGGCCCGGTAGCGGCCGGAAACGCGGCGGCAGCGATTCCCAGGTGAGCCGGCCCATCACCACCGTGGAGCCGAGCGTCAGCTCCTTGAAACGCGCCATGTCCTCGGGCAGCTGCCACGGAATCTCGTTGTCGCGGCCGATGACACCGCCGTTGGCCTGGGCCCAGATCAGCTTCATGGCATCAGACCGCAACGGGTGCCTTGATGGCCGGGTGCGGGTCGTAGTTGACGATCGCGATGTCCTCGTACTGGTAATCGAAGATCGAATCACGCGGCGCGAGAACAAGTTCCGGGTACGGCCGGGGCTCGCGGGACAGCTGCAGCTGCACCTGCTCGACGTGGTTGTCGTAGATGTGGCAGTCGCCGCCGGTCCAGACGAAGTCGCCCACCTCGAGGCCCGCCTGGGCGGCCATCATGTGCGTCAGCAGCGCGTAGGAGGCGATGTTGAACGGCACGCCGAGGAACAGGTCGGCGCTGCGCTGGTACAGCTGGCAGCTCAGCTTGCCGTCGGCGACGTAGAACTGGAACAGCGCGTGGCACGGCGGCAGCGCCATCTGGGCGATCTCGCCGACGTTCCACGCCGAGACGATGTTGCGCCGGCTGTCCGGGTTGGTCTTGAGCATCTCGAGCGCCGCGCTGATCTGGTCGACGTGCTCGCCGGACGGCGTCGGCCACGACCGCCACTGGACGCCGTACACCGGCCCGAGTTCGCCTGTCTCCGAAGCCCATTCATCCCAGATGGTGACGCCGCGCTCTTGCAGCCAGCGCACGTTCGAGTCGCCGCGCAGGAACCACAGCAGTTCGTAGATCACCGACTTGGTGTGCACCTTCTTGGTGGTCAGCAGCGGGAACCCGGAGGCCAGGTCGTAGCGCAGCTGATGGCCGAACAGGCTCCGGGTGCCGGTCCCGGTGCGATCCGATTTGGGCGTGCCCTGTTCCAGCACGAGGCGCAGCAGGTCTTCATAGGGAGTCGGCACAGCCACACTGCCAGCTTACGTTCTGGGCCGAGGAGTAGAACGTAATGGGCGAGCGAAGCGACGGGAAGAGGACCAAGCCATGCCAGTGACCAAGGACACCATCACCACCGCCGACGGCACCTGTGCCGTCACCGTCGCCACCCCTGAAGGCACCGGCCCGTGGCCCGCGGTCGTCATGTACCCCGACGCCGGCGGCCCCAGGCAGACCTTCGACGACATGGCCGCACAACTCGCCGAGCTGGGCTACGTGGTGCTGGTGCCGGACATCTACTACCGCGAGGCCGGGTGGGCGCCGTTCGACATGGCGACCGCGTTCTCCGACGAGAACGAGCGGGCGCGGCTGTTCGGGATGATGCGCAACGTCACGCAGGACGTCATGGCCGCCGACGCCGGCGCCTTCTTCGACTACCTGGCGGCCCGGCCCGATGTCACGGGCGACAAGTTCGGCACCACCGGCTACTGCATGGGCGGCCGCACGTCGTTCGTCGTCGCCGGCAAGCTGCCCGACCGCGTCGCCGCGGCGATGTCGTTCCACGGCGGTGGCCTGGTCACCGACACCGACGACAGCCCGCACCTGCGCGCCGACCGGATCAGCGCCGTCGTCTACGTCGGCGCCGCCGAGAACGACGGGTCCTTCACCGCCGAGCAGGGCGAGATTCTGGACCGCGCGCTCACCGACGCCGGCGTCGAGCACACCGTCGAGTTCTACCCGGCCGCACACGGCTTCGCGGTGCCCGACAACGTCGGCGCCTACGACGAAGCCGCGGCCAAGCGGCACTGGGATGCGATGCAGCGGGTGTTCGGCGCGGCACTGAAGTAACCCCCGGGGCGGGGGCTGCTCCCGCTGTGCGGGACGATTGACGGGTGTACGACCAGACCAGCACCTACGAACCTGATGCCAACGAGCACGGATCCCGCCTGGACCCGGTACTCGCGCGCAGCTGGCTGCTGGTCAACGGATCGCAGTTCGACCGGTTCTCACCGGCGACGCGCTCCAGCGCCGACATCGTCATCATCGACATCGAGGACGCGGTAGCACCCAAGGACAAGGACTCCGCCCGCGACAACGCGGCGCGCTGGCTCGGCGGCGGCAACACCGACTGGGTGCGCGTCAACGGCTTCGGTACCCCGTGGTGGGCCGACGACCTGGAGATGCTGTCGAAGACGTCCGTCGGCGGCATCATGCTGGCAATGGTCGAGTCCGTCGACCATGTCACCGAGACCGCCAAGCGGCTGCCCAACGTGCCGATCGTCGCGCTGGTGGAGACCGCCCGCGGGCTCGAGCGCATCACCGAGATCGCGTCGGCCAAGGGCACGTTCCGGCTGGCGTTCGGTATCGGCGACTTCCGGCGTGACACCGGCTTCGGTGACAACCCGGCGACGCTGGCCTACGCCCGCTCGCGGTTCACCATCGCCGCCAAGGCCGCGCACCTGCCGGGTGCCATCGACGGCCCGACCATCGGTTCCAGCTCGCGCAAGCTCAGCGAGGCCACCGCGGTGTCTCTCGAGTTCGGCATGACCGGCAAGATCTGTCTGACTCCGGAGCAGTGCGGCACGGTCAACGAGGGCCTGTCCCCCTCACTCGACGAGATCGCTTGGGCGCAGGAGTTTTTCGCAGAGTTCGAGCGCGACGGCGGCGAAATCCGCAATGGCTCGGACCTGCCGCGCATCGCGCGCGCCAACAAGATCCTCGATCTGGCGAAGGCGTACGGCATTCACCCGTCGATGTTCGGCGACGACCCCGACCACGTGTCGGCGCCGTCGGACACGTACCACTACTGAGCGGCGTCCCCGGCCTTCTTGTTCCGGTGCAGCACTGACGAGAACGCCCGGGCGATGCCGCGCAGTGCGTACCAGCCGGACAGCACGGTGAAGACGATCAGCGCGATGAACATCGGCAGCCAGCCGGTGCGCGAGTGCTTGAGGTTCCACCAGATGATCGTGAACAGCACCGCCAGGATGAAGACGAGGATGTCGCGCAGCCGGCCCTCGCGGTTGAACGCGTAGCCGATCGCGGTCGACTTGAGCTGGCGGCTGCGGTCGACAGCTGCGATCACCTCGTCGATCCGCATGTCGATGGTGCGCTGCAACTCGGCGCGACGCTCGACCTGCTCGGCCGGCAGCCGGTCCAGCAGGTCCATGTCGGCCTTGATCGCGGCGCGCACGTCCGGTGGCTTCAGGTTGCCCGCGACGGCTCCCAGCAGCGCGCCTCCGGCGAGCGGCGCGGCTCCCAACGCCAGGTCCGCGATTCCCATGTCGGCCCCTCCCTATCGACGCAAACGTCAATCACCATACGGCGTTTTGAGATTTGATCCTGGACCCAGGGCGCATTTGTTCGAGTGCGGTGCGCCGTCACGTCGGGGTCAACGGTTCTGGGCACTGATAACGAGCTGACTCAACCCATCAACGTCGCGGCGACCGTCGCGCCCAGATTCCAGCAGGCCTCCACGTCGGCCTTGCTGGGCTTGCCCGAAACCACCACGTACTCAGCCGCTTTCACCCACCCCAGCCCGGTGGTGATGGAGGTGACGGCCTTCTCGGCGCCTTCGGTGCCTTCGTTGCCGTGCAGCCACAGACCGAATGGCCGGCCACGTGTCGCATCGAGGCACGGGTAGTAGATCTGGTCGAACGCGTGCTTCAAGGCACCCGACATGTAGCCCAGGTTCGCCGGCGAGCCGAGCAGATAGCCGTCGGCCTCCAGCACGTCGGCGGCCGACAGCGTCAGCGCCGGACGGCGCACGACGTCGACGCCCTCGATCTCGGGATCGGTTGCTCCGGCGAGCACCGCCTCGAACATCTCCTGGCAGTGCGGAGACGGAGTGTGGTGCACGACAAGGAGTTTCATCGTGATGCCTGCTCCAGCCGGACGGCCTTGCGGATCGTCTCGCGGGCCCGGGTCCGGTCCCCGGCATAGTCGTAGGCCCGGGCCAGCCGGTACCAGCCGCGCCAATCGTCAGGGCTGGCCTCGACTTCGTCGCGCACCGACTCGAACAGTGCGTCGGCGGCGTCGCGTTCGATGCGGCCCGACGGGCGCTTGGGCAGGTCACTGACGTCGAGCTCGACGCCCTCCTCGTGGGCCAGCCGGGCCAGCCGCTGGTGCGCAAAACCGGCGCGCAGCGTGGCAACCATGGCCCACAGGCCGATCAGCGGCAGCACGAAGATACCGATGCCGAGGCCGATCGCCGCGGCCTCTCCCGACTGCATCAGGATGACGCCGGAGCGCCCGAGCATCACGAAGTAGACCACCAGTGCCGCGCACAGGAATGCGACGACCAGCTGGATGCGGAGTACCTGCGAGCTCGGTTTCGTCATCACCGCCCCGTCACAGCCCCATGAGCTTCGCGATGCCGATGGTCAGCCCGGGGTACTTGGCGACCTCACGGACACCGAGCAGCACTCCGGGCACGAACGACGTGCGGTCGATGCTGTCGTGCCGGATCGTCAGCGTCTCGCCCTGCGTGCCGAACAGCACCTCCTGGTGCGCCACCAGACCACGCAGCCGCACCGAGTGCACGGGGATGCCGTCGACATCGGCGCCGCGCGCGCCCTCCAGGCCGGTGCTGGTGGCATCGGGGTTGGGCGGCAGGCCTTTTCGCGCCTCGGCGATCAGCTGGGCGGTGCGGGTGGCGGTGCCCGACGGGGCGTCGGCCTTCTGCGGGTGGTGCAGCTCGACGACCTCGGCCGACTCGAAGAACGGGGCGGCCAGCTTGGCGAAGTGCATGGACAGCACCGCGCCGATGGCGAAGTTCGGGGCGATCAGCACCGCGACTCCGGGCTTGGCGGCCACCCACTCGCGAACCTGGTCGAGGCGTTCGGCGGTGAAGCCCGTGGTTCCGACGACGGCGTGAATGCCGTTGTCGATGAGGAACTTCAGGTTGTTCATCACGACGTCGGGGTGCGTGAAGTCGACGACGACCTCGGTGCCGCTGTCGGTGAACAGGCTCAGCTCGTCACCGGCGTCGACGCCGACGGTGAACGTCAGATCGTCAGCGGCTTCCACACCGTCGACGATGGTCGCACCGACTTTGCCCTTGGCACCCAGAACTCCGACTCGCATGAGGTCAACCCTAGCGGCCCCCTACTATCAGCCCCATGCGCGGCGCCAAGATCCTCATCACCGGAGTCACCGGCCAGGTGGCCACCCCGATCGCCACGGCCCTGGCGGCCGACAACGAGGTGTGGGGTGTCGCCCGGTTCAACAACCCGCAGGCCCGGCAGAACCTGGAGCAGGGCGGTGTCCGGTGCACGGCGGTCAACCTGGCGGTCGGCGACTTCAGTGCCCTGCCAACCGATTTCGACTACGTGGTCAACCTCGCGGTGGCCAAGAGCGGCCGGTGGGACAAGGACCTCGCGGCCAATGCGGAGTCGGTCGGTCTGCTCATGGCGCACTGTCGCGACGCCAAGGCGTTCCTGCACACCTCGTCAGCGGCGGTGTACGACCCGCCCGGCGACGAGCCGCGTTCGGAGTCGGCGGCGCTGGGCGACAACCACAAGCACCTCTTCCCCACCTATTCGATCTCCAAGATCGCCGGCGAGACGGTCGTGCGCACCATGTCGCGGGTCCTCGATCTGCCGGCCACCATCGCCCGGTTCAACGTGCCGTACGGCGACAACGGCGGCTGGCCGTACTACCAGATGGAGATGATCCTGGCGAGCATCCCGATCCCGGTGCCGCCGGGTGGGCCGGCGCAGTACAACCCGATCCACGAAGACGACATCCTGGCGACGCTGCCGAAGCTGCTGGACGTGGCATCGGTGCCCGCGACGACCGTGAACTGGTGCGGCGATCAGACCGTCAGCCTGCAGGAATGGTGTACCTACATCGGTGAGCTGGTCGGCCGCGAGCCGGTCTTCGCCGAGGACCCGAACGCGCTGCGCGGCGGCCCGACCGACACGACCCGCATGCACGAACTGATCGGCGGCACGTCGGTCGACTGGCGTGACGGCATCCGCCGTCTGGTGACCAAGTTCCACCCGGAGCTGGTCGGCGTCTAGCCGCCCGCTGCCTCAGCCGGCCCGGTGCGCGAAATAGTGACCGGCCTTGAGGTCTTCGAGCAGGGTCGGACGTACGGGATCCCAGCCGAGCAGGGCCCGCGTCTTTTCACTGGAGGTCGGGTTGTCCAGCGCGGCGAAGCCCGCGAGAAAACCGAAGTGGGCCGGGACCTCGTCCGCCGGAATCTGTTGCACCGGCACGCCCAGACCGTCACCGATCGCCTGCGCGATATCGCGGAAGGCGATGCCCTGTTCTGCAGCGCCGTGCAAAACCGAACCGGCGGGCGCCGACTCCACGGCCAGCCGGTAGAGCCGCGCGGCGTCGACGGTGTGCACCGCCGGCCATCGATTAGAGCCGTCACCCTGATATCCGGATCGTCCTGCTGCACGGGCGAATTCGATGAGGCTGGGGATGAAGCCGTGGTGATCGGTGTCCCCGTGCACGGTCGGGGCGAGCCGGATCACCGATGACCGCACGCCGCGTTCGGCCAGCGCGAGCGTCGCCCGTTCTGATGCGCCCCGCGGTGCCGACCGGTCCACGTCGGCGTCCTCTGTACCGAGCCGGCCCGGCTCACCGAAGGCCAGCATGAGCGTGCCCGAGGTGTTCACGAACGGCTTGCCCGAGCCTGCCAGAGCCTCTCCCATGGCCTCTACCGCACGCAGGTCCAACTGGAGCGAGTCGGCGTAATTGGCGAAGTCGTGATTGAAGGCCAGATGGATGACGCCGTCGGAAGCGGCAGCCGCGGCAGCGAGGCCGTCCGGGTCATCCAGACTGCCGCGGTGCACCTGCGCGCCCGCGGCGGCAACGGCGGCGGCCGAGGCGTCCGATCTGGCCAGGCCGGTGACGTGGTGACCCGCTTCGAGCAGGTCGCGGACGACCACGGATCCGATGTGCCCGCTGGCGCCGGTGACGAAAATGCGCATGGTTTCAACTCCTCAGGTGATGTCAGTCCATGACATCACCAAACGTACACCCGATGTCAGCCACTGTCATCAGTCGTGCTGACAGTCACTGACATCGCCTACAATCCGCCCGTGGGCCGATGGGAACCGAACGCGCAGGGCCGCCTCGAGCAGGCCGCCCTGGAGCTGTATCTGGAGCAGGGCTTCGACGAGACGACAGTCGCCGAGATCGCCGCTCGCGCCGGCCTCACGGAACGCACGTTCTTCCGGCACTTCACCGATAAGCGCGAGGTGCTGTTTCGGGGCCGCGAACTCGCCGACGCACTCGAGACAGCCATCGACGACGCCCCCGCAGCCACCGCGCCGCTCGACGCCGTCGCCGCGGCACTGGAATCGGTGTCGGATTTCTTCGCCGAGCGCCGCCCACACGCGCGCCGACGCCAGACGGTGATCAGCGCCAACCCCAGCCTGCAGGAGCGCGAACTCATCAAGCTCGCGTCGTTGGCGACGAGCATCGCCGACGCGCTGCGCCGCCGCGGCGTCGCCGACCCCGCGGCCGGCCTGGTCGCCGAGACCGGTATCGCGGTTTTCAAGGTCGCGTTCGACCAGTGGCTCGCCGATCCGGCCGAGCGTAGCCTCGCCGAGCACATCCGCGAGGCACTCGCCGAACTCAAGGCTGCCACCCAATCCTGAACTGCGGCAACCGGTTACAGCGGTGACGCGCCGCGCAGGTGCTCGAAGATCAGCGACGTCTGGGTGCCGGCCACATCGGCGTCGGCGTTGAGGTGCTCGACCACGAACGCCCGCAGGTGCGCGGTGTCGCGCGCGGCGACGTGCAGGATGAAGTCGTCGGCGCCGGCCAGGAAGTAGACGTCCATCACCTGCGGCAGCCGCCGCATATGGGCGATGAAGTCGCGAATGCGCGCGCGGGCCCCGGATTGCAGGCTCACCGAGATCATCGCCTGCAGACCCAGGCCGATGGCCGCCGGATCGATGTCGGCGTGGAAACCGCGGATCACCCCGAGCTGTTGCAACCGGCGAACCCGGCCATGACAGGTCGACGCGGCAATCCCGACGAGCTCGGCCAACGCACTGTTGGGCATGCGTGCGTCGGCGTGCAGCGCGGTCACGATCTGCCGGTCGACGTCGTCGAGTTCGACGGGCTGAACATCCTTCGGCTGCGAGGCGTCCTGGACCGACGTTTTCGAAGATCGTTCACTGACAGGTGCCATATCGAGAATTATAATCACAGATATTGCAGGTCACTCGACGTTTATTCACACTTAGGGCACCACCTGATCCGCCTTGAGGAGAACCCCAGATGCACGTCGGTATCCCGACCGAAATCAAGAACAACGAGTACCGGGTGGCCATCACCCCGGCCGGCGTCGCCGAACTGATCAAGCACGGCCATGAGGTACTGATCCAGGCCGGGGCCGGCGAGGGATCTGCCATCGCGGACAACGACTTCAAGGCCGCCGGCGCACAGATCGTCACCACCGCGGACCAGGTCTGGGCCGAAGCCGACCTGCTCCTGAAGGTCAAAGAACCCATCGCGGCCGAGTACCACCGCATGCGCAAGGGCCAGACCCTGTTCACCTACCTCCACCTGGCCGCCTCGCGTGAGTGCACCGACGCACTGCTGGCCTCGGGCACCACCTCGATCGCCTACGAAACCGTTCAGACTGCCGACGGCCGCCTGCCCCTGCTCGCCCCGATGAGCGAGGTGGCAGGCCGGCTGTCGGCCCAGGTCGGCGCCTACCACCTGATGCGCAGCCATGGCGGCCGCGGCGTCCTGATGGGCGGCGTGCCCGGCGTCGCCCCCGCCAACGTCGTCGTCATCGGCGGTGGCACCGCGGGCTTCCACGCGGCACAGATCGCCAGTGGCATGGGCGCGCAGGTCACTGTCTTCGACCTGAACCTGGACACCCTGCGCCGGATCGACGCCGAGTTCAACGGCCGGATCCACACCCGGTACTCCTCGAGCCTGGATCTGGAAGACGCCGTCAAGCAGGCCGACCTGGTGATCGGCGCGGTGCTGGTCCCCGGCGCCAAGGCACCGAAGCTCGTGACCAATTCGACTGTGGCCCACATGAAGTCGGGTTCCGTGCTCGTCGACATCGCAATCGACCAGGGCGGCTGCTTCGAGGACTCGAAGCCCACCACGCACGACGACCCGACCTTCGCGGTGCACGACTCGGTCTTCTACTGCGTGGCCAACATGCCCGGCGCCGTGCCGCGCACGTCGACCTACGCACTGACCAACGCGACGCTGCCGTACGTCCTCAAGCTCGCCGATCAGGGCTGGCAGGCGGCGTGCCGCAACGACGCCGCGCTGGCCAAGGGCCTGTCGACGCACGACGGCGAGCTGCTGTGCAGCCAGGTCGCCGCGGACCTCGACATTCCGCTCGGCCGCGTCGCGCTGTAGCCCCCGAACCTGATACCCATCGCCCGGTCAGCGCAGCGTCGCGCTGGCCGGGCGATGACTTTCCGCCCGTCCGACACTGCCGTTCTTGACAGGTGTCAAGTATTGTCGTGGCCATGCTCTTGCAGGAACTGCTGCCCGCCCCGCCGACCACGGCGGCCCAAGCCCTCGAAATCTTCGATGCCGCGCCGGCCGTCGAACCCGACTTCATGATCGGCACCTGGCACGGCGCCGAAGTACCCACCGGACATCCGATGGACGGCCTGCTGGAAGCCAGCGGCTGGTGGGGCAAGCAGTTCATCGACGCCGAGACCGTCCACCCGCTGCTCTTCCCCGACGCGTCAGGCGAAACGCTGTGGCCGCTCAACCCGGTGCTGGCATTCTCCGGCGCCGGACTGGCGAACAAGGTGCCCCTGCACCGACTTCCCGTCGCCAAGACCATCACCGCGCTACGCCCGCTACTGCAGGCCCGTTCGGCCAAGGCTCGGTTGCGCACCACGCGCTATCGCGGAGTCGACACCGCGACAATGGTTTACGACCAGCTGCCCATCAACGACGTGTTCCGCAAGCTGACCGACGACGCCGTCCTGGGCGCCATGGATCTCCGCGGCGAAGCACAGCCGTATTTCTTCGTGCTGCGCCGGGACAACTCGCTTCGCCTCAGCCGCTGACGTGATTTGTGCACGAAAATCCGCGGCCTGCGCGGATAATCGTGCACAAATCCCTAGCCGATGGCGCGCAGCTGCTTCGGCAGTGAGCGCTTGGACCGGTGCGGGCCCAGTACCGCGGCACCGAAGGGCCGCGTCAGCAGTTCGCGCGCAACGGCGTTGACCTCTTCGAGGGTGACCGCGTCGATCGACGCGAGCGTGTCCGAGATCGACTTGTGGTTGCCGTAGTTCAGCTCGGCTCGGCCGATGCGGTGCATGCGGGAACCGGAATCCTCCAGCCCGAGAACCAGACCGCCGCGCATCGAGCCCTTGGCGATACGCAATTCGTCGGCGGTGATGCCTTCGCGCGCAACATCTTCCAGCACGTCGGTGGTCACGCGGACCACTTCGTCGAAGCGGTCGGGCAGGCACGCCGAGTACACCGACAGCGCACCGGCATCGGAGAACGTGTCGATGGTGGAGTACACCGAGTAGGCCAGACCACGGTTCTCCCGGATCTGCTGGAACAGCCGCGAACTCAACCCGCCACCGAGCGCGGTGTTGAGCACCGACAGCGCCCAGCGGTGTTCCCAGTTGCGCCCCGGCGTACGCACACCCAGGTACATGTGGGCCTGCTCCGAGTCACGTTTGACGAACTGCAGCGTCGGGGTGCCCGGCACGCGGCCGGCGCCCTTACGCGGCGGCACGGGCTTGCGGCCACGCACCAGGTGCGGCCGAAAGTGCTTGCGCACCATGGACACAACTTCGTCATGGTTGACATTGCCGGCGACGGCGACGACCATCCGGTCCGGGGTGTACCGGCGGACGTGGAACGAGTGCAGCTGGTTGCGGGTCATCGACGTGATCGAATCGATGCTGCCGATCACCGGACGACCCACGGGGTGGTTGCCGAACATGGAGCCGAGGAAGACGTCCGCGAGGGTGTCCTCGGGATCGTCGTCGCGCATGGCGATCTCTTCGAGCACCACGTCGCGTTCCAGCTCGACATCGCTTGCCGCACAACGGCCGTTGAGCACGACGTCCGATACCAGGTCGATGGCCAGCCCGAGATCGCTGTCCAGCACGTGGGCGTAGTAGCAGGTGTGCTCGCGCGCGGTGAAGGCGTTCAGCTCACCGCCGACGGCATCCATCGACTGGGCGATCTCGACAGCGGTACGCGTCGGGGTCGACTTGAACAGCAGGTGTTCCAGGAAGTGCGCGGCCCCGGCGACACTCGGGCCCTCGTCGCGTGAACCGACGTTGACCCACACACCGACGGATGCCGAGTGCACGTGCGGCAGGTGTTCGGTGACGACCCGCAGCCCGCCCGGGAGGTTGGTCTTGCGCACGGCGGCCGGGGCCTGCAGCGATGTCGCTGCAGAACCCCGGCCGTCGCGCGTTGTCGATTTAGGAGTTTGCAGGCGCGGCATCTGCCGGTGCAGTCTCCGATTCGGCAGCGGCATCGGCGGTCGTATCCGCCGCTGCCGCACCCTCTTCATCCACGAGGATCAGCGAGATCTTCTGACCCTTGCCACGGTTGTCCGCGGAGATGTCCGCGATCTCCACGCGCAGCTTGTCGCCGACGTTCACGACGTCCTCGACCTTCGCGACGCGCTTGCCCTTGCCGAGCTTGGAGATGTGCACCAGACCGTCACGGCCCGGCAATAGGGACACGAAGGCGCCAAAATCAGTGGTCTTGACCACCGTGCCGAGGAACCGCTCACCGATCTTGGGCAGCTGCGGGTTGGCGATGGCGTTGATCTTGTCGATCGCCGCCTGCGCCGCCTCGCCGTTCGAGGCGCCGACGAACACGGTGCCGTCGTCCTCGATGGAGATGTTCGCACCGGTCTCCTCGGTGATCTGGTTGATCACCTTGCCCTTGGGCCCGATCACCTCACCGATCTTGTCGACCGGCACCTTGATGGTGGTGATGCGCGGCGCGTACGGGCTCATCTCGTCCGGCTCGTCGATGGCCTCGGCCATCACGTCCAGGATGGTCAGACGCGCGTCCTTGGCCTGGGCCAGGGCACCGGCCAGCACCTTGGACGGGATGCCGTCCAGCTTGGTGTCCAGCTGCAGGGCGGTGACGAAGTCCTTGGTGCCGGCGACCTTGAAGTCCATGTCGCCGAAGGCATCTTCGGCGCCCAGGATGTCGGTCAAGGCGACGTAGCGGGTCTCACCGTCGACCTCGTCGGACACCAGGCCCATGGCGATACCGGCAACCGGGGCCTTCAGCGGCACACCGGCGTTCAGCAGCGCCAGGGTCGAGGCACAGACCGAGCCCATCGAGGTGGAACCGTTGGAGCCCAACGCTTCCGAGACCTGACGGATGGCGTACGGGAACTCCTCGACGCTCGGCAGCACCGGCATCAGGGCCCGCTCGGCCAGCGCACCGTGGCCGATCTCGCGGCGCTTGGGCGAACCCACGCGGCCGGTCTCACCGGTCGAGTACGGCGGGAAGTTGTAGTGGTGCATGTAGCGCTTGGTGGTCTCGGGACCGAGCGAGTCGATCTGCTGAGCCATCTTGATCATGTCCAGCGTGGTGATACCCATGATCTGGGTCTCGCCGCGCTCGAACAGCGCGCTGCCGTGCGCCCGCGGGATCACGGCGACCTCGGCGCTCAGGGCGCGGATGTCGGTGATGCCACGGCCGTCGATGCGGAAGTGGTCGGTCAGGATGCGCTGGCGAACCAGCTTCTTGGTCAGCGAGCGGAACGCCGCGCCGATCTCCTTCTCGCGGCCGGCGTAGGTCTCGGCCAACCGGCTGAGCACCTCGACCTTGATCTCGTCGGTGCGCTCTTCACGCTCCTGCTTGCTTGCGATGGTCAGCGCCTGCGACAGCGCGTCGGTGGCCACCGCGGCGACGGCCTGGAAGGCGTCGTCGGCGTAGTCGGGGAACAGCGGGAATTCGCCGGTCTCCTTGGCGGCAGCCTCGGCCAGCTCGGCCTGGGCGGTGCACAGTGCGGCGATGAACGGCTTGGCGGCCTCCAGGCCCTCGGCCACGACGGCCTCGGTGGGGGCGCCGGCGCCACCGGCGATCAGGTCGATCACGTTGTCGGTGGCCTCGGCCTCGACCATCATGATCGCGACGTCACCTTCAACCTTGCGGCCGGCGACGACCATGTCGAAGACAGCCTTCTCGAGCTGCTCGTTGGTCGGGAACGCGACCCACTGACCCTCGATCAGCGCGACGCGGACGCCACCGACCGGACCGGAGAACGGCAGACCGGCCAGCTGGGTGGACGCCGACGCGGCGTTGATGGCCACGACGTCGTACAGGTCCTTGGGGTCCAGGCTCAGCACGGTGACGACGACCTGGATTTCGTTGCGCAGGCCCGACACGAACGACGGGCGCAGCGGCCGGTCGATCAGGCGGCAGGTCAGGATCGCGTCGGTGGAGGGCCGGCCCTCGCGACGGAAGAACGAGCCGGGGATGCGGCCCGCGGCGTACATGCGCTCCTCGACATCCACCGTCAGGGGGAAGAAGTCGAAGTGGTCCTTGGGGCTCTTGCTGGCCGTGGTGGCCGACAGGAGCATGGTCTCGTCGTCCAGGTAGGCGACGACGGAGCCGGCGGCCTGACGTGCCAGACGGCCGGTCTCGAAGCGGATGGTGCGGGTGCCGAAGCTCCCGTTGTCGATGACGGCGGTCGACTCGAACACGCCCTCTTCAATTTCAACTGCAGACATGGATGTCGCAATAACCTCTCTGGGCCCGCCCTATGCGGGTTCCGTTTTTTCTGGTTCCTCTTTGTTACTGCTGTCGCATCGTCACACGCGAGCATCCAGAAAACCCGAAAACCATCCCGCTTACTGCTGACGGCCGTCGATCGAAGCGGCCGGGAGTCAAACCCGACAGCCACTACCGAAGACCGCCCCACGAGGTTCAGGCGGACGCTGTGTGACGTTCCGACGTCTTGGGCGCTGGGCCCAAAACAGTTTTATGTTACTACCCGTACCAACAGCCATCGCCAGGCCTGCCGGAGCAGACCTGGCGATGGTGGTGAATCAGTGGTGCGTCAGCGACGCAGACCCAGACGCTCGATCAGCGAGCGGTACCGCGCGACGTCGACCTGAGCGACGTACTTGAGCAGCCGGCGGCGACGGCCGACCAGCAGCAGCAGGCCACGACGGCTGTGGTGGTCGTGCTTATGCTGCTTGAGGTGCTCGGTCAGGTCCGAGATGCGCTTGGTCAGCAGGGCGACCTGAGCCTCCGGCGAACCGGTGTCGGTCTCATGCAGGCCGTACTGACCCAGGATCTCTTTTTTCTGCTCGGCAGTGAGTGCCACGAAACAACTCCATCAATTCGGTCCGCGAAGAACAACGAGGGCGCGGCCGCCGCGAACTGCAGCACGCGCGTCGGGCAGTTTATCAGGAAGCTACTGCGGAACCAGAATCGCGCGAGCCCGCTGCGTATCGCGGTCCATGGCCACGACCAGGTCGTCCACCGACTCGAACTTCTCCTGGCCGCGGATCCGCGAGACGAAGTCGACCGCCACGTGCTGTCCGTACAGGTCTGCCTCGGTGTCGAGCACGAAGGCCTCGACGGTGCGCGTACGCCCGGAGAACGTCGGATTGGTACCCACCGACACCGCGGCCTGGTAGCGCTCCCCCGGCGTCACGGTGCCAACCGACGGCCCGTGCCCCAGGACGGTGAACCACGCGGCGTAGACGCCGTCTGCCGGGATCGCCGAGTGCATGGGCGGGGCGACGTTGGCGGTCGGGAATCCCAGCCCACGGCCGCGGCCGTCACCCCGGACGACGACGCCCTCTACGCGGTGCGGGCGGCCCAGGGCCTCGGTCGCGGCGGCCATGTCACCGGCGTCCACGCACGACCGGATGTAGGTCGACGAGAAGGTGACGGTCTCGGCCTGGTGGTGCTCGGCCACCAGCGAGATGCCCTCGACCGCGAAGCCGAAGCGCTCGCCGGCCTTGCGCAGCAGCGGCACGTTGCCACCGGCCTTCTTGCCGAAGGTGAAGTTTTCCCCGACCACGACCTCGAGGACGTGCAGGCGCTCGACGAGCAGCTCGTGGACGTACCGCTCGGGGGTCAGCTTCATGAAGTCGGTGGTGAAGGGCATCACCAGGAACACGTCGACGCCGAGTTCCTCGACCAGTTCGGCCCGGCGGGTCAGCGTCGTCAGCTGCGCGGGATGACTGCCCGGGAGGACCACTTCCATCGGATGCGGATCGAACGTCATCAGCACCGTGGGTACGCCGCGAGACCGGCCGGCCTTCACCGCATGGCTGATCAGTTCTGCATGTCCACGATGTACGCCATCGAACACTCCGATGGTGAGCACACATCGGCCCCAATCCGTGGGGATCTCGTCCTGCCCACGCCAGCGTTGCACGACCGCAAGCCTACGGCGCGCCGCCGCGGCAGGCACCGTGAGATCCCCGGATGAGGTGACGATTGCCTAAACTTTGTGCTGTGAGTCCTGCAGAAGACGGTGGCAACCCGCCGGATCTATCCCCGGTTGCCCAGGACTACCTCAAGGTCATCTGGACCGCGCAGGAGTGGTCGCGCGAGAAAGTCAGCACGAAAATGCTGGCAGAACGCATCGGGGTGTCGGCCTCGACGGCCTCCGAGTCGATTCGCAAGCTTGCCGATCAGGGCCTGGTGCACCACGAGAAGTACGGCGCGGTGACGCTCACCGACACCGGCCGCAGCGCGGCGCTGGCCATGGTGCGACGGCACCGCTTGATGGAGACGTTCCTGGTGCGCGAGCTCGGCTACGGCTGGGACGAGGTGCACGACGAAGCCGAGGTGCTCGAGCACGCGGTGTCGGACCGGATGCTGGACCGCATCGACGCCAAGCTCGGCTTCCCCACCCGCGACCCGCACGGCGACCCGATCCCCGCGGCCGACGGCCAGGTGCCGACTCCCCCCGCCCGGCAGCTGTCCGCGTGCGCGGACGGCGACGCCGGCACGGTCGCCCGGATTTCCGATCACGACCCCGAAATGTTGCGGTACTTCGACAGCGTCGGGATCACGCTCGATTCACATCTGCGCGTGGTGGCCCGGCGCGACTTCGCCGGGATGATCTCGGTGGCGGTCACGGCTGCCGACGCCGTGAACGACGACACGACGACCGTCGACCTGGGCAGCCCGGCGGCGGAAGCGATCTGGGTCGTCGCCTGATCCAGGTGGCCCTGTCGGCCTGCCGTTGTGCCGGTCAGCCGAGCCTGCGAAGCAGATCGCGGGCACCGAGAAGACGCCCCACGCGGTGCACGATGGCCCCGCGAATCGCGGTGTACGGGTACCAGATGAACTCGCTGTCCGGTTGCACACGAGCGGACACGATCGCCTGCGGCCGTGCGTATTTGAGCACGGCATCGGCGCCGTTACGGCGGCCCAGCCCGGACTGCTTCCAGCCGCCCTGCGGCAACGACAGCGTGAACAGATTGCCGAACACGTCGTTGATGTTCACCGCGCCGACATCGAGCCGGCACGCCACTCGTTCCGCCCGAGTTCTGTTGCCGCAGAACACCGTCGCCGACAAGCCGTAATCCGAGTGGTTGGCCAGCCGGACCGCCTCGTCTTCGTCCCGCACCTTCATGATCGGCAGCGTCGGACCGAACGTCTCCCGCTGCATACACAGCATCGAGTGGTCGACCTCGACCAGGACCGTGGGCTCGAAGAAGCCGGTGCTCTCGACCCGTGCGCCGCCGGTCAGCACCGTGGCGCCGCGGGCCACCGCATCGTCCACGTGCTGTTGCACGATCGCCAGCTGCGCCTCGGTGGCCAACGGCCCCACGTCATACCGGAATTGCTGGTCGTCCTCCCCCACGCGCAAGGCTTTCAGCTTCTCGACAACGAGACCGACGAACTCGTCGTACACACCCGCCTGCACGTAGACCCGTTCGACCGAGGTACACATCTGCCCCGAATTGGCCATGCCGCCCCACACCGCCGCATTCGCCGCCCGCGCCACGTCCGCGTCGTCGAGCACGATCATCGCGTCCTTGCCGCCGAGTTCCAGACCGCACGGAATCAACCGCTCCGCTGCTGCATGCGCGATGGCCTTACCGGTTCGCGTCGACCCCGTGAACTGCATGTAGTCGACGTTGTCGACGACAGCCGCCCCGGTCTCCGCGGCACCGGTCACGCACTCCAGAACCCGCGGCGCCCCAACGGCTTTCCAGCCGTCAACCGCCGCTGCCACCGTCAACGGGGTGAACTCCGAGGGCTTGACCACCACGGCGGCCCCGGCGAGCAACGCGGGCACGGCATCCAGCAGCGACAGCCCCAGCGGGAAGTTCCACGGGGTGATCACACCCACGACCGGGTACGGCCGCTGCACCAGAAGTTGGCGTTTGGTCGCCGCGATCATGCCGTGGCGCGGCGGCGTGCGGTCCGCGAGCAATCCGGGTGCGGTCCGCGCGTAGTAGTTGATCGCATCCACGATGTACGGGATCTCGAGATTGGCCTCGGCCCATGGCTTGCCGGTCTCGCGCTGCAGCGTCACCGCCAGCCGACATTCGTTGTCCAGCAACCAGTCCCGGTATTTCAGCAGATGCGCTGCCCGCGCTCGCGGCGACAGGCCGGCCCACCCGGCCTGTTCGACACGGAGGTCCGCGATCACCGCGGCCACCGCCTCGACGCTCATCGCCGGTACCGAATCGATGACCCGGCCATCAGCCGGAGAACAGACCGTGATGGTGGCCGTGGCTGAAGTCAACGTTGGCGCCTTTCGGTCAATGCTGGAGTCTGCTGTGGTACGCCGCGCGCACCGCGGCGTCGGTATGGGTGAACGCGGTGTCGAAGTGCGCGGTGTGGGAAATCCAGTGCCGGGCACCGTCCGGCAGCGCGCCCAGGATCTTGATCATCGCGCCGAGTGCTTGCGGCACAGCCACTTTCGATCTACCTCGCGTGACGGCCTCGACGATGGCCGCCGCCACGTCGTCGGGTTCCACTTCGCTGATGGGCTGAATCCACCGCGGGGCGCTGTGGCCCGCCGAGAGCTCGGTGTGCACGACACCCGGGAGCACCGCGGTGACGTCGATGCCGGCGGCGGCGAGTTCGAGGTGCAGGGTCTCGGTGAATCCGACGACGGCATGCTTGGTGGCGCAGTAGGTGGCGAGACCGGGGAACGCACTGACGCCGGCCAGTGAGGCGACGTTCACGATGTGACCGCCGCGCCCACGCATCCGGATGGCGGCCTGTTTCGATCCGTTCAGCACGCCTCCGAGATTGATGGCGACCATGCGGTCGGTCATCTCGTCGGTCTCGTCGGCGAACAGCCCCGTGGGCATGATGCCGGCGTTGTTGATCAGAATGTCGACGGGTCCCAGCCGGCTCTCGACGTCGTCGAGGAAATCCGCGAACGACGCCCGGCTCGTGACATCGAGGTGTAGTCCGCAGACCTGTTCGCCAGTGGCGGCGAATTCGGCGGCCGTCTTCTCGACCAGCTCGACGTCGACGTCACCGAGGGCGACCCGCGCACCGGCGCGCAGGAACGCCAGGCCGGTCGCGCGTCCGATACCCCTGGCACCGCCGGTGATCGCCACCACGCGGCCGCGAATGTCGTTGTGCTTCTTGGTCATCGCTCCATCGCCTTCTGCAATTGCGCCTTGAGCACCTTGCCGGTCTCGTTGCGGGGCAGGATGTCGACGAACACGACATCACGCGGCACTTTGTGCCGCGCGAGGCCGGCCCGGACGTAGCTCTTGACCTCGTCGGCGTCGAGTTCGGCGCCGGGGCGGCGTACCACGAACGCACACAACCGCTTTCCGAACTCGGCGTCGTCCACGCCGACGACCGAGGTTTCCACCACCGCGGGATGGCCGGCGAGCAGATTCTCGACCTCCAACGGGAAGACGTTCTCACCGCCGGACACGATCATTTCGTCGTCCCTGCCGTCGACGAACCACAATCCGTTCTCGTCGAAGTGGCCGGTGTCACCCGATGACAGCAAGCCGTCGACGGACTCCTTGTTACCGCCGTCGGTGTAACCGGCGAAGCTGAGACCGCTGGAGACGAAAAGTGTTCCGCTGCGGCCGGGTTCGGTGATCCGGCGGCGCTGCTCGTCGTACGCGGCGAGGGTGCAGCCGACCGGCGGCCGCCCCACAGTGCCCGGAGCGCTGCGCAATTCGCTCGGAGTGGCGACCGCCGCGACGGCGACCTCCGTCGACCCGTAGAGGTTGTAGAGCACGTCACCGAAAGCGTCCATGGTGCGGCGGCACAGATCCGGGGACAGCGCCGAACCCGCGGTGAACACGACCCGCAGCGACGACGTGTCATGACGCGCCAGGACCTCGGCGCCGAGGTCGAGAATCCGGGTCAGCATCGTGGGGACGACGATGAGCGCCCCCACCCGGTGGCGTTCGATCGCCGCGAGCGTCGCCTCGGGACCGAACCGGCGCGCGAGCACGACACGGTTACCGAGCGCCAAACCCAAAGCGCAGGTGGCCAATCCAGTGGCATGGAACATCGGGGCGGCGACGTAGTAGGCACCGCCCGACGGCCACGGAATCCGGTCCAGTAGTTGCGCGGACTGCAACGGGCTGACCTTGTTCCGCGGCGCACCCTTCGGCGTGCCGGTGGTGCCACTGGTCAGCAGGACCATGCCCCCGACCGAGGCCGGCGCGGGCAACGGTGCCGTCGACCGGCCCGCGGCGAGCGCCGCCAGGCCGCTCACGCCGGACCAGCCGATGCGGTCGACCTCGAACGGCAGGACATCGATCAGGTCGGTGAACTCGTCGTCGGCGATCACCGCGGTGACGTTCTCCCGCTTGCACACGTCGGCCAGCTGCGGCGCCGCGAACCCGGTGTTGAGCAGAACCACTCTGGCGCCGACCTTTCCGGCGGCGAACAGCGACAGCATCAGCGCGCGGTGGTTTCGTGCGATCAGGCCGATCACGGCGCCTGCCCCGATCCCGCGGCCGGCCAGGCCCCGCGCCAATCCGTTCGACGTCGCTTCCAGGTCGGCGAAGCTCAGCGTGCCGTCCTCATCTGTGAGAGCCGGGGCATCGCCGTAACGCGATGCGACGTGTCCCACCAACCCACCGAACGACCCGTAGCGCCGCAGGCCCCGGGATGCGGCTATCGCGTCCAGCGGTCGACAGACGTCCACCAATCCCCTGCGCTGCAACACGATGGCGGCCTCGACCACATCGCGCACCTGATCCAGTAGCTGTGTCATCACGTCCTTCAGTCCTGTGCCACGGGCCGGCCGGGCTGCGTCACGGCCGCCCGGAGAAACTCACCGCCTGCCGTCATGCTGTCCAGACTTCCGTCGCGGGTGCGCGGAAACATCCAATAGGCGTGCGCCAGTCCCGGCCAGACGCGTTGCTCGCAGTGGCCCCCGGCGGCCACGACCCGGGCAGCGAACGCCTCGGCATCGGCACGCATCACTTCCCTTGTGCCATAGTGCAACTGAATGGGCGGCAGGGTCGCGAGGTCAGCGTTCAGCAGGCACAGCCGTGGGTCCTCGATATCGGCGCCACCCACGTACAACGCCACGGCACGGGCGGCGCCCCGTGGGTCGAACGGCTGCCGGCGCACCCGCGGGTCAGCCATCGGCGCTCGGTAGGCCGGGTCGATCAACGGGCCCCACAACGCCAGGGCCGCCGGTGCCGGTAGCCGTTCCCGCTTTGCCCGCAGGGCTGTCGCCACCGCGAGGTGACCGCCCGCCGAATCGCCGGCGATCACCACTTTGCGTGGGTCGTAACCCTGGACCAGTAGCCACCGATACGCGGCCATCGCCGAGTCCTCGGCCGCGGGAAAGGTGTTCTCCGGAGCCAGCGGATAACCGATGACCAAGGCCGGCAGCCCCGAATGCTGCGAGAGGTACGACGCGAATCCGCGATGCGTGCGCGGTGAGCAGATCAGGTAGCCGCTGCCGTGGAGCACCAGCACGACGCCCGCGTCGTCGCGGGCGCCCGGAGCGCGGACCCACTCACCACGCAGTGGCGCGTCGACCGGCTCGACCCGAGTTCCGGCGGCCACGGGGCTGAGGCCGACGATCGCGGTGTTCGCGGCCGGCCGCAGCCGGGTGATCAACCACGGGTTGGCGGTCAGCAGCCGCAGGGCGACACCGAAAGTCATGCGTGCAGCCGAGTTCGCAGTCAGCCGATCGACAATCGCCATCATGGTGAGTGGGGCCGCGGTTCTCATCCGGCGAGCAGCCCCTTCGCAATGTGGGTCACCTGGACCTCATTGCTGCCCGCATAGATCATCAGTGACTTGGCATCCCGGGCAAGTTGTTCGACGCGGTACTCGGCCATGTAACCGTTGCCACCGAACAGCTGCACGGCGTCCATGGCCACCTCGGTCGCGACCTCCGACGAGTACAGCTTGACGGCGGAGGCCTCCGACAGCGCCGGAATCTTGCCGGCCTGCACCTTCTCCAGCGTCTGGAACACCATGTTCTGCACGTTGATTCGGGCGATCTCCATCTTGGCCAGCTTGAGCTGGATCAGCTGGAACTGCCCGATGTTCTGGCCCCAGAGCGTGCGGGTCCTGGCGTAGTCGAGGCAACGCCGGTGGCATTCGTTGATGATTCCCAACGCCATCAGCGCGACGCCGAGCCGTTCGGCGACGAAATTCGCCCGGGCGCTTTCCCGCCCGTCGCCGCCGCCGTGATCTTCGGTCTCGCCGAGCAGACGGTCCGGCGTGATGCGCACGTTGTCGAAGAACAGCTCGCCCGTCGGCGAGGACATCATGCCCATCTTCTTGAAGGCCCTGCCCTGCGTCAGCCCCGGCATCCCCGCCTCGAGGACGAACGTCAGCACCTTGCGGTTGCGGCGATCGGCATCGGGATCGCCTTCATCCAGCTTGGCGTACACGATCAGCACGTCGGCATCGGGGCCGTTGGTGATGAACGTCTTCTGGCCGTTGAGGATGTAGTCAGCCCCATCACGCTTGACGTAGGTCTTCATGCCGCCGAACGCATCTGAGCCGGCATCCGGCTCGGTGATCGCCCAGCACGCGATCTTCTCCAGCGTCACCAGCTCGGGCAGCCAGCGCTCCTTCTGCGCCAAGGTGCCGCGGCTGGCGATGGTGGCCGCACCCAATCCAAGGCTGACACCGACGGTGCTCAGCAGACCGATACTGACCCCGGCGATCTCGGACACCAGCACCGCGGCCATCGAAATCTGACCACCGAGATCGCCCATGCCGGCGGACGAGCCCGCGCGCTTCTCCGGCTTCGGCTCCCCCGCAGCCACCGCGGCGGCCTTGGCCCGCTCCTTCTCCAGCATGGTCTTGATCGCTTCCGCGGCCACCGCGTCAAGTCCGAACTCGCTGAACAGTTTCCGCACGACCGGATACGGCGATATCTCGCCGCGCTCCAATCCGTCCCGGTGCGGCTCGATCTCCTTGTCGATGAACTCGCGGACACTCTCGCGAATGAGTTCATCGGATTCAGACCACTCGATCATGACAACCTCGCCGCGATGTCGTCGATCTCCCACAGGCCGTCGGTCTCGATGGTCGACACGTCGTGCCAGCCGCCGAGTTCGGAAATCGCACCGCCCTGCACCGCGAAAACCTTTCCGGTGACGGGGCATTTCTCGGTCGCCAGGTAGGCCACCAGCGGCGAGATGTTCGCCGGGCTGAACAGGTCGACCTCGCCCTCATCGGGTTCGGCCATCAGGGCACCCATGCCCGGGGTGGCGAGCGTGAGCCGGGTGCGCGCGATGGGGGCGATGGCGTTGGCCCGCACGCCATAGCGCTCGAGTTCTTCGGCCGCCACCAACGTCAACGCCGCGATACCCGCCTTGGCCGCGCCGTAGTTTGCCTGGCCCGCGTTGGGGATGGTCAGGCCCGACCCCGATGCCGTGTTGATGACCGAGGCGTTCGGCAGATTACCGGCCTTGCTCTGCGCCTTCCAGTAGGCGGCGGCGTGCCGGAGCACCGAGAAGTGGCCCTTGAGGTGCACCGAAACCACAGCGTCCCACTGCGATTCCTCGAGCGTCGGGATGAAACCGTCACGCAGAATCCCGGCGTTGTTGACCACGATGTCGAGACCACCGAACTCGTTGACCGCCTGATCGATCAGGCCGGCCGCACCATCCCAGGTGGCGATGTTGTCGGTGTTGGCGACGGCCTTTCCGCCGGCGGCGACGATCTCGTCGACGACGGCCTGTGCCGGTCCGGCATCGGCGCCTTCACCGGAGTTGCTCCCACCGAGGTCGTTGACGACGACGCTGGCCCCCTCTCGCGCGAACAGCAGCGCGTGTTCGCGGCCGATGCCGCGCCCGGCGCCGGTGATGACGGCGATCCGTCCTGCCAAAGCTCCCATGTCTGAGGTCCTTTCAAGTCAATTAGTCGGCGAAGACGGCCAGGCCGTCGGTAATGGCGAATTCCTCGCCGGCTGCTCCATTGCGCGCGGTCTCGAACGCGTAGGTCGTCTCACCGGCGCTGCTTCCGGTCTGCCAGATCCGGGTCTCGAGATCGTCACCGGGCAGCACCATCTTCGAGAACCGCACCGCAAACCGCTTGAGCCGGTTCACATCCGATCCCCCGACCTCGGTGAGCAACGCCCATGAGGTGAACGCCATGATGCACAGACCGTGCGCGATGATGCCCGGCAGACCGGCGTCCCTGGCCACCTCTTCCTCCAGGTGGATCGGCATCGGATCACCGGAAGCCGGCGCGTACCGGAAGGTCTGGTCGGCATCGACGTGCTGCACGACCTTGGCCAACGGTGCTCCGTCGCGCAGCGCAGTGTCGAACTTGTGGTTGGGCACTTGTTCTCCGACCGCCACGCCTGCGTTGACACCGCGGAAGAAACCGATCAGGTATTGCTCATTGACCAGCTCGCCGTCCTGTGCCCGGGACTCCAGGTGAATCGACACCCGCGCGCCCGAATCCACGGTGTCGTACCCGATCACCCGGGCCCGCGACGTCAGCTTGTCTCCCGGACGGATCGGACGATGGAAGTGAAAATCCTGTTCGCCGTGGACGATTCGACCGAAGATCTCGATCGGGACGACGTCGATCACGGGTCCCATCAGCGCGTCGAACGCAGGCACGATGGCGAACACCGGCGGCGCGATATCACCGCTGCGGTGCGCCTCGATGGGGTCGTTTGTCGCCGCGGCGTACTCGGCGATTCGTTCCCGGGTGACCTCGAAGGTCTCCGGGTCGGCCCAGACATTCAGTCCCGAGTTGTCGAACTCGGCTACCGGCTCCACCACGTCAGACCGCCGCCGTGGCGAGGGCATCGAGCTGCTCGAGCGTCTTGTCGAGCTGCTTGGCGCCGTCCTTCTCGACGGCCTTGGCCAGCGCGCCCTTCACCAGCGCACCCTCGAAATCGCCGGCCACCTTGAACTCCGAACCGTCACCAGACGGCGTCACCGTGAACTCGAAGAGCGCCTTCACACCCGCCATGCCGGTCCCGGACAACGCGAACGAAGTCGGGGCGTCCATCTTCTGGATCGTCCATTCGATCTTGTTGGCCATACCGAGCATCACGATCTTCGCGGTCAGCGTGGTGCCCGGGGTGACGGTCGCGGGCACGTCGCTCAGCCACTTCTCGTGGACGGTGAACCACTTGTCCCAGGTGGAGAGATCCGAAACGATCGACCACAGCGCCTCCGGGCTGGCCGACAGCTGCTTGGTGGCTTCGATGTGTCCCATGGTTGTACTCCTAGTTCTTGTTGATCGGTTGTGTTGCGTTCGTTGATGTTTCGGTTCAGCGCTCGGCGCGCTGGTAAGCGGTGACGACGGCGGCCCCACCCAGGCCGATGTTGTGCTGCAGCGCGGCCGTGACGTTCTCGACCTGACGCTTGTCGGCGGTGCCGCGCAGCTGCCAGGTGAGCTCGGCACATTGCGCCAGGCCCGTGGCGCCCAGCGGATGCCCCTTCGAGATGAGACCGCCAGAAGGGTTGACCACCCAACGTCCGCCGTAGGTGGTTTCACCGTTGTCGATCAGCTTCGCGGCTTCACCTTCGCCGCACAGCCCCAGCGCTTCGTACAGCAACAATTCGTTGGCACTGAAGCAGTCGTGCAGCTCGATCACCTGGAAGTCCTCGGCGCCCAGGCCGGCCTGTTCGTAAACCTGCTGTGCGGCAGCGACATTCATGTGGTAGCCGATCAGCGCCTTACAGGTGCCGTCGAAGCTGTTCTCGAAGTCGGTGGTCATCGCCTGTCCGACGATCTCCACCGCGCGGTCGGCCAACCCGTGCTTGTCGACGAATGCCTCACTCGCGAGGACCGCCGCACCGGAGCCGTCCGACGTCGGCGAGCACTGCAGCTTGGTGAGCGGGTCGTAGATCATCCGCGCGCCCAGGATGTCGTCCAGGGAGTACTCCTCCTGGAACTGCGCGTACGGGTTGTTGACCGAATGCTTGTGGTTCTTGTACCCGATCTTGGCGAAATGTTCAGCGGTGGAACCATATTGCTTCATGTGCTCGCGACCGGCCGCGCCGAACATCCACGGCGCCGGCGGGAACAGCACCTCGGAGATCTCCGCCAGTGCCAGGAAGTGCTTCGCCATGGGCTGCTCGCGGTCGTCGTAGGTCGAGCCGAGCGAGCCGGGCTGCATCTTCTCGAAGCCGAGAGCCAGCGCGCAGTCGGCCAGGCCGCTGCGCACCGCCCGTGCCGCGAGATACAGCGCGGTGGACCCGGTCGAGCAATTGTTGTTGACGTTGACGACCGGAATGCCGGTCATGCCGAGCTCGTAAACCGCCCGCTGACCTGACGTCGACTCCCCGTAGACATATCCCACGTACGCCTCTTGAACCTCACGGTAGTCAATTCCCGCGTCTGACAATGCCTTTGAGCCGGACTCGCGAGCCATGTCCGGGTAGTCCCAGGGTGACCCGTCCGGATTGAGCCGAGCGCCGGGCTTCTCGAACTTCGTCATGCCGACGCCGATCACACACACCTTGTTGGGCATGAACCCTCTCTTTCTGTGCGGTGGCAGAAACATACCAACCTGTTTGTATCTTTACAAGAGGGTAGCGGGAACCCATTGCGGCCAAGGTCGGTCAGATGCCCGAAACGCCCCGAAAAGGACTGGTCAGGAAGAGATTTCGCCGGTCAGCGTTTCAGCGACGAGAGCCTCGTCGAGCAGTCCGCGCAGCTGCGCGCACACGCGGTCCCAGCGCTTCTTGGCCCGCTTCATATCGTGATCCACAAAGCTCGAGAGCAGAATCCCCCGCAGCGCATCCATGGCAGTGAAAGAGAGATCACGCAGTTCCTTCTGCGCGGCCCGGTCCGGAACCAATTGGGCCAGTGCACCGATCAGCGCCCCGATGACGATGGGCTCGACGCGCTCGATGTGTTCGGCCAGCACCCGGTCGGTGCGCGCCGCCACCCAAAGTTCAAGCGTGGCGACAAAGATGGGTCCTTGATGCGACTCCCACAGGTAGTCCAACATCATCGACACTGCATCTGGAGTGTTCGCGACCCGTCCGAGATCACGGATCGCAGCCTGGACGCGCTGCTCGGCCAGATGCTCGACAGCGGCCGCCACCAGGTCTTCCTTCGACCGGAAGTGGTGGACCTGCGCACCGCGCGTGACGCCGGCGATCTCGGCGACCCGCTGTGTCGTGGTGCCGGAGTAACCGTAGGTGACCAGGCATTCCACCGTGGCATCCAGCAGGCGAGTGCGCATGGCGGCGCTGCGCTCGGCCTGCGTACGTCGCCTGGCCGGCCCCTCCACACCTGCAGTCACGCGTTGCATCTTACGTGGACGCAGATCAAAGCCGGACCATAAACGATGCCGATCGGTATGTAAATGTGCCGATCGGCAATATGCGGAGCCTCCTGGGCGGCGGTTACCCGACCTCGAACACCGCCTCGACAGGCGGCGCGTCAGTCATGAGCGCCGGCAGCACGAACACCCGGACGTATCGCCGAATCTGCTCCGGGTCGTCACCGCCGGGCACCAGCCCCGACAGCAGCGCCAGCGTCGAGGTGATGACAAAGTGTGCGGCATCGATAGGGCGTAGACCCTTGCGCAGGAACGGCTTTCCGCCGCCGTGCTGAATGCCCATGAGGAGCGCCTCCACTGCGGCGACCAGAGATTCGCGAGCGGGAAGACTCGCGATGTTCTCGCGATCGCTTCGATCGGTGAGGATCATGTACACCGGGTCCTGCGCCATCCCGGTGACGAACTCGACGATGGCCTCGACGATCTTGGCGCCGGCACCCGCCGTCCTGGCTTGGCGCTTCACCAATCTCGCCACCAATTGCGCCGTCCGGCGCATCAGCACCGCATCCATCAACTCGTCGCGGGTGGCGAAGTGGCGATAGACCATCGTCCGGGTGTAGCCGGCCTCCGCTGCGATGACCTCCATCGTCGACGCGCGATACCCACGCTCCAGCAACGACCGCTCCGCCGCGTCCAAGAGCGCCTCGCACGACTGATCAGCAGAATTGCCACCGCCGGGCGGCCGACCACGAGTGCGCTTTGCCGGTGCCTCGGTCGTCTTCATTCACCTACTCCTGCATGCCTGAAAGCTCGAATCCATTGGATCACACCGCCGCAGCGGAGCGACTCGACTCGCCTCAGATCATTAAAGCAGCTAATTGACATTGAATCGCTGTTGTGTACTAATTCGTGGCACTGCGGCCCGACGCCGTTCGGTCCGGCCCCGTTGTTTCGCAGCAAGACGAAGGGCGAATTGCTCATGACGAAATCTCCAGACGACGCTTCTGAGAGCACAGACACCGAGTCCGCGCGAGCGCAGATCCGCGGCTCCACCACACGGCGACGGCTTGCCGCCCTCGCGCTCGCGACCGCGCTGGGCGCCGCGGGTTACGAGGGCTGGCTACTGTTCCAGCAAAATCAGGTCAACGCCGCCGCAGCGGCCGCACTGGACGCCGCCAAGGCGTTCACACTGAATCTGACCACGGTCGATCCGAACCGGATCGACCAGAGCTTCACCGCCGTCAACAACGGTGCCACCGGCGACTTCAAGCAGCTGTACACCGCAGCCGGCGGGCAACTGCGTCGCGCGCTGGTCGAGAACAAGGCGGCTGCGCAAGGCACCGTCATCGACGCCGCGGTCAAGACCGCGACCAAAGACACAGTTCAGGTCATCCTGTTCGTCGACCAGTCGGTACGCAACGCCACCACCCCCACACCGCAATTGGACCGCAGCCGCGTCACCGTGACCATGCAAGACGCGAACGGGCGCTGGCTCGCCAGCAAGGTCGACCTGTCGTGACACGACGACCGACCAGGGCGACTCCCCCGCCGCTGACCACCGCCGTTCCCACCACAGCAGCAGAGGATGTGTCGATCATTATTGACATCAATCAATATTTGATGACTAAAAGACTGCTGATTGTCGCGCTCGACCAGCCGCCGCGTCGATGACGACGTACCACGCAGGGCTTCCCACCGACGCCAACAGGACCGAGGGCGCCGCCGCCATCGGTGAGTGGACCACCGGGTACGTGAAGCGGCACCCCCGAGCCTCACTCACCACGGTCGGCGACCAGTACGTCCTCGGTGTGCGCACCGTCCAGTACTTCTTCGCCGACTTGTTCACCGGCCGATTCCAATGGGGAGAGTTCCTTCGGCAGGGCGCCTTCATGGCCGGAACCGCCGTTCTGCCAACCATTTTGGTGGGGCTTCCGATCGGAGTGACACTCTCCATCCAATTCGCCCTGCTGGCCAATCAAGTCGGCGCCACCTCACTCGCCGGGGCCGCCAGCGGCCTGGCCATCATTCGGCAGGCTGCATCCCTGGTGGCCGCGGTGATGATGGCGTCGGCGGTCGGCTCGGCCATCACGGCCGATCTGGGATCCCGCACGATGCGTGAGGAGACCGACGCCATGGAGGTCATGGGCGTCTCGGTGATCCGGCGTCTCGTGGTCCCGCGTTTCGCCGCCGCGGTCACGATCGGTGTCGCGCTCACCGGAATCACCTGCTTTGTAGGGTTTTTGGCGAGCTACCTGTTCAATGTGTATTTCCAGCACGGCGCGCCCGGAAGCTTCGTCGCGACGTTCTCGTCGTTCGCCACCCCGGAAGACATGGTGCTGGCCCTGGTCAAGGCCATCGCGTACGGCGCCATCGTCGCGATCGTCGCCTGCCAGAAGGGACTGTCCACCAGGGGTGGGCCGACCGGCGTGGCCGATTCGGTGAATGCCGCTGTGGTGGAGGCGATCCTGGTGCTGATGATCGTCAACGTCGGCATCAGTCAGCTGTACAACATGCTCTTCCCGCGAGCGGGGCTGTGACATGACCGTCGCCACCTACATGCCGGCCATCGCCCGGCCCGTCGTGCGTGCCTACCAGAGAACCAGCAAGCCGGTTATCCGCTTGGGGCACATGCTCGTCTTCTTCATCCGGGCCGTGGTGTCGGTTCCCGCGGTACTGCGCCAATACCGCAACGAATTCCTGCGGCTGCTCTCGGACATCGCCTGGGGCAACGGCTCCATCGTCGTCGGCGGCGGTACCGCCGGTGTGGCAGTCGTGCTCGGTGTCACCGCGGGTGCACTCGTGGCGATCGAGGGCTACAACTTCCTCAACCTCTTGGGCCTCGGCCCGGCCACCGGCATCATCTCTTCGCTGGTCAACACCCGAGAGCTCGCGCCAATCATGGCCGCACTCGCGTTCGCCATGCAGGCCGGTTGCCGGTTCACCGCGCAACTGGGTGCGATGCGAATCGCCGAAGAGATCGACGCGCTGGATTCGATAGCGATCCGGCCCATCCCCTTCCTGGTCACCACCCGGCTGATGGCCGCGATCATCGCCGTCATCCCGCTGTATGTGGCATGCCTGGCGTTCACCTATGTGTCCTGTCAGGTCGTCGCGGGAATCGTCAGCGGCGGCTCCCTCGGCCCCTACACGCACTACTTCGCAATGATGTTGAGCGGCAAGGACATCGTCTACTCGGTGATCAAATGCGTGGTCTTCGTCTGGATCGCCTCCACCGTGCAGTGCTACTACGGCTTCTACGCCAGCGGTGGTCCCGAGGGGGTCGGCGTCGCCGCCGGGCACGCCATGCGCGCCAGCATCACCGTGGTGATCGTCCTCAACATGCTGCTCACCATGGCGATGTGGAGCATCGATGCCGGCGCGAGATTCGGTGGCTAGATGGCGAATTCACTGGATACCGATGGCCGCGGCCCCTCCGAAGCACAACTACTCACCTGCGGGGCCGGGGTATTGCTGGTGATGGCCGTGATCACCACGACCATGCTGCTGAAGTCCACCGGCCGGCTCGACGACTACGTCCGGGTGGTCGCCGACCTCGTGAACGTCGGCGACGGCCTGCCGGCGCAGTCCGACGTCAAATATCACGGGCTGCTGGTCGGCACCGTCGACGACGTCGACCCCGCGGCGTTCGGGAAACCCAACTACGTACACATCAACCTGAAACCCGAGTACGCCAAAGACATTCCGGCCACCGTGACCGCGCGCGTGGTGCCGAGCAACGTCTTCGCGGTGTCCTCGGTGCAACTCGTCGACCGGCCGGGCGAACAGCCTGCCGGCACCACCATCCGCGACGGCGCGCATGTCCCCGAGGACACCGAGCTGCCGACGGTCATCTTCCAGACCACGATCAGTAAGCTGCGCGACATTCTCGCGGCCACGGCCCGCGGACGCGACGACCACAGCACCGGCATCCTGGCCGCCGTCGGCGCCGCCACCGAGAACCGCGGTGGCAAGTTGCTCGCCGCCGGTGGCCAACTCAGCCGGATACTGGACCAGCTCAACGCCATTGTTGCCACCGACGCCGGCCCGTCGACGGTGCAGGCATTGGTCGACGCGACGCGCGGCCTGCAGTCGACGGCTCCCGAACTCGTCGACGCCCTCCATCAGGCGGTCAAACCCATGCAGACCTTCGCCGAAAAGCGCGCAGAACTCAGCACATTGCTCGCCGGATCACTACACACACTGGGCACCACGCGACAGGCACTCGACAACCACACCGACCAGCTGATCCAGATCACGCACAACCTCACGCCCGTCCTCGGCGTGTTCGCCAACAACGCCGACAAGTTCGAACCCATCTTCGCCAGGGTTAAGACGCTGTCCGACAAGTTCTTCGAAGAAGTCTGGCTGCCGGACTTCGATACCGGAAACATGCGGATCAACCTGTCGCTGACGCCGACCTACACCTATACCCGGGCCGACTGTCCCCAATACGGCCAGCTGAAGGGTCCGAGCTGCTTCACGGCGCCGGAGATTTCGGTCCGGCCCGACCTACCCCAGGTGTTGCTGCCCCAGAATTACCAGCCGCCAAAGGATCTCGCGCCGCCACCGGGCACGGTCGTCGGCCCAGATGGGAATCTCGTCGCCGTCGGCCCACCGCTGATCAACCCCAATCCCAATCTGGCAGACCCGAACCCACCGCTCCCGTGGTGGACGGGACCGGCGCCCCGGGTGCCCGGGACCGCCGATCCCGACGACGCACCGCCGATGCCTCCGGCGACGGCACCGCTGGTCCCCCAGCCGCCCGTGCTGCCCGCCGAGGCCGCACCCGCGGCGTACGGCGGCAACGTGGGTCCTGTTGGTAGCCAACAAGAACGGAGCCAACTCGGCGTGCTCACCGGGCAGGTGCGTCCGGCATCCGTGGCAACCCAACTGCTGCTCGGTCCGGTGGTGCGCGGCATGACCGTCTCGATGAATGCGGAGGGGCAGAAATGAAGTTCCGTGGGCCACTGATCGGGCTGTCCATCTTCATGACGGTCGCGACCGTGCTGACGTGGCTCGTGTACGCCACGCTGCGCCGCGACGTGGCGGGTTCGACGACGCGTTACGCGGCCGTGTTCACCGACGTCTTCGGCTTGCGGGAAGGTGACGACGTGCGCATGGCCGGCGTTCGCGTGGGCCGTGTCGAGAAGATCGACCTCGACGGGAAACAGGCACGGGTCGCGTTCATCGTGCAGAGCGACCAACATGTGTACCGCAACACCATCGCCTCGGTCACCTACCAGAACATCATCGGGCAGCGTTACCTCGGGCTCTCCCTGGACAAGTCCGGCGCCACCGACCTCCTGCCGGCAGGAGGCGTTATCCCCCTGGCGCGAACCGAATCATCGTTCGATGTCGGCACCCTGCTCAACGGATTCGAACCGCTTTTCAGCCTGCTGAATCCCAAGCAGGCCGACGACCTCACCAAAGGTGTCATCCAATCGCTTCAGGGCGATCAGGGATCGCTCGTCAAGCTCGTCGACCAGACCTCGACGCTCACCCGAACGCTGTCCGGACGCGACCAGGCCCTCGGCGATCTGATCACGAGCCTCAGCAAGGTCACCGCGAACGTCGCCCGCCAGAACGACGAGCTGGACCACACACTCCGCCAGGCCCACAACGTCGTCGCCGATTTCGATGCGCGCCGTCCGGCGTTGCAGAGTTCGATCGGGTCGTTCGCGCAGGTGTCGCGCCGGTTGTCGACGGTGATGACTGAGGTCTACCCCGCCCTGGATCAGCTCATCACCCGCGAACCCGGGTTCACCAGCCACTTGATCGACATCGAACCGCAGTTGGCGTTCATGGGCGACAACCTGCCGCTGCTGCTGAAGGGGCTGGCCCGGCTCGTCGAGCAAGGCTCATATGGCAACGCGTACGCCTGCGACCTGAACGCGACCGGTTTCTTCCCGGGGCTCAACGACATCACCACCTTCATCGTCAACGCCGCGACTCCGGGCAATGACCACCCGATCACCACCCAGAACCTGGGACAGCACACCCCGAGGTGCAGGAACATGGCCAATGGCTGACTCATCGACCATCACACCGCATCGGCGCGGCCGCCGGCGCCGTCCACTGGAGTCGTACAACCGAACTTGGCTGGGCATCATGGCGCTGGCCGTGGTCGGTGTGCTCGTCGCGGCATCGCTGTTCGTCAAGCTGCTCGGCGTCGGATACACCAGGTACACAGCCGAATTCGCGCAGGCCGCGGCCCTGCGCCCCGGAAACCCCGTCACCATCGCCGGAATCGAGGTCGGGACCGTCTCCGACATCGCGCTCGCCGGCGACCACGTCACGGCCGGGTTCAAGATTCGTGACAACATCCCGCTCGGCCGGGACACCAGAGCGGCCATCAAAGTGATGACGATCCTCGGGTCCCGCTATCTGGAGCTGGCACCCGACGGCCAAAGTGCACTGCCGAACAAGACGATCAGCCTTGCCCGCACCCAGGTTCCGTACGACCTGCAGTCCGCACTACAAGATGCGACCACGACGTTCGATCAGGTCGACTCCGATCAGTTCGCGCAGTCGCTCGCCGTCCTGGGCACGCAGCTCGACGGTCTGCCGGCGGTCATCCCCGCCGCCATGGCGAACCTGCGCACCCTGTCGACGATCACCGCGGGCCGGCGCGACCAACTCGGCACCCTGCTCAAGAGCACCCAGCGGGTGGCCAACACACTCCGAGCTCAGCAGAGCAACCTGGGTAGTCTCATCGACCAGGGCCAGGACCTGATCGGCCAATTCGTCCAGCGCCGAGCCACATTCCACGCCATGCTCGCGGCGCTGGCCAGTCTGGCCGACACACTGGACAAGATCGTGGTGAACGACCGGCCAATGCTGAGCAAGATGCTGGCCGACCTGCATGTGCTCACCAACATGATCGGCCAGCACGACGACCTGTTCCGCAACCTGCTTCAGATTGCCCCGGTGCCACTGCGTGGCCTGACCAACGCCACCGGATACGGCCCGGTTGTGGAGATGAATCTGCCCAACGGAATCGCCATCGACTCGTGGATGTGCGCGATCAGTGGGCGCGCCAAGCAATTCGGCATGATCGAGTACTTCAAGGACTGCAAATGAGCACCGGTAGGCGCAAAGCCATCACACTGGTCGCCGCGATCGCCGTAATAATCCTCGCCGCGGCCGGATTCGCGGTGTACCACATCAAGTCCCGGCTCGACACGATGACCGTGACCGCCCAATTCGACAGTGCGGCAGGGCTCTATCGCGACAACGTCGTCGCGGTCCTCGGCATGCCGGTCGGCACGGTCACCAAGATCACGCCGCGGGGCGGCTACGTCGAAGTCGAGTTCACCGTGGACCGCAACGTCAAGATTCCCGCCGACGTCCACGCCGTCACCATCAGCACATCGATCCTCACCGACCGGCAGATCGAACTGACACCTGCCTATCACGGTGGGCCGCTGCTGCAGAACCACGACACGATCGGCCTCGAGCGAACCAAGACCCCAGTCGCATTCGACCGGGTACTCGACATGCTCGACAAGATTTCGAAATCGCTCAAGGGCGATGGCCACGGTGGCGGACCGGTGGCAGACATCATCAACGCCGGCGCCCGCACCGCAGATGGCAACGGCGAGAAGATCAAGGCTGCTCTCGACGAACTCTCGAACGCACTGCGACTCAGCTCCGACGGCGGCGCGCAGACCGGAGACCAACTGACCACGATCATCCGCGACCTCAGCTCGTTGGTCGATGCCGCTGCCCGCAATGACGCCAAAGTGCGCCAGTTCGGATCCACCACCCGTCAGCTGACCCAGGTGCTCGCCGACGAGGATCTGGGATCGGGTTCCACCGGCCGCATGATCAACCAGATCGTCACACAGGCAACAACTCTCATCGACCAGAACCGCGACCATCTGAAGCAGAGCGTGATCAATGGCGATACCGCGGTGAAGACACTGGTCGACCGTCAGCGCGAGGTGTCCGAGCTGCTCGATGTCCTGCCGCTGGCGCTGGACAACATCTACAACACCGTCGACCAGACCAACGGCTCCATTCGCGTGCACGCACTCGCCGACAAGCTGCTGACCGAGAGCCAGCTGCCCAAAGAGATGTGCAACCTCATGCACCTACGCCAATTGGGCTGCAGTACCGGCACATTGCAGGATTACGGCCCGGACTTCGGCCTGACCTACGTGTTGGACGGCCTCGCAGCGATGGGACAGAAGTGACGACGCGGCGCACGACACGGGCGCTGGCCATCGCCGTGACCACCGCGATGATCACCACTGCGTGTGCCACGAGTGGGCTGGGCAGCCTCCCGCTGCCGGCACCGGGCGTCGGCACGGGCGGGTATCTGATCACCGCCGTCTTCTCCAACGCGCTGAATCTCCCGGCGCACGCCAAGGTGAAGCTCGCCGGCGCCGATGTGGGGCAACTCGAATCGATGACCGCGCGCAACTACACCGCGGTGACGACCCTGCGCATCATGGACGGCGTCCGGATACCGGTGACCAGCACCGCCGAACTACGCTCCGCAACGCCGCTCGGCGACGTCTTCGTCGCGATCAAGCCGCCCACCCCGCTGGACCCGTCCGCGCCGCTGCTCAAGGGTGGCGACACCATCGGCCTGCAATCGACCACGGCAGCCGCCACGGTTGAATCAGTGCTCAGCACAGCAGCGTTGGTCGTCAACGGTGGCGCCGTGCGCAACTTCACCAACTTCGTCAACGGTGCCGGAAAGGCAACGGGCGACCAGGGCCGGGCATTGGGCAATCTCATCGCGCAGTCCAACGAACTGCTGACCAAGCTCAACGCTCGATCCGACCAGATCGACACGGCAGTGACCGAGACCGCCCGGCTCGCCGACCGCATGAGCGAGAAGAATCAGGCCATCAGCGACATCCTGACCGCCGCCGGCCCGGCCACGGAAGTGTTGTCCGCCAACACCGATCAACTTGCCGACGTCATCGATCAGGTCGGCGCCACCAGTCGCCAGCTGGCCAAGCTCCCGTCGATCGCAGGTACCGACACCAGCGGCCACAGCCTCATCGGCGATGCCAACACCATCGCAGGTGCGTGGAATAACGTTGCGCAGAGCCCCAATACGAGCCTCGCCGCACTCAACAGATTGATGCCGCCGTTCGTCAAACTCACGTCGAGCGACTCGATCTCGGTACGTGCCTCGATCGACCGGCTGGTCCTGGGATCGATGCCGGACGCTGGGTTCAAGGGCGATCCGGCGTTCCACGGACCCAAGCGTTACGACTGGGCCAAGCTGGTCGGATCGATCAAATACGCGCTGTGGCGACTGCAGGAACGCGTCGTGGGCCAAGGCCCGGACACCCCGATGGGACAGAACCAGTGGACGCCTGTCGGTCCGCCCCTGGCGCCTGCCCCCGAGGACCACCTGCAGCCACCACCAGCCGAGCCATCGGCCCAGGAGGCACCGCGGTGATCGACGCAATCAGCACGTTCATTGTCAACGTGGTTCGCGCCGGTCACCGCCGACGGACCTGGATCTCCGGCCTGGCGTTGGCCCTGACGTTCGTGCTCGCGACTGCCTACCTGTTGATCGGCGCGCTGCGGTTCAACCCGGCGATCTCCACGTACCGGATCACCATCGCGCTGCCCAATTCCGGCGGCCTGCTGCCCAACCAGGACATCGCCATGCGCGGCGTACCGGTCGGGCGCATCGAGTCACTGCGGATCACCCCGTCGGGTGTCAGCGCCGTCGCCACGATCAACTCGGACATCAAGATCCCGGCATCGAGTCATGTGCGGGTGTCGGGGCTGTCTGCGGCAGGTGAGCAGTACATCGACTTCCAGGCCGCCTCGAACAACGGGCCCTACCTGGCCGACGGTAGCGTCGTCAGCCAGCGGCAGGCCAGCACGCCGATCCCGTTGTCGGAGCTGCTCGCCGACGCCAATGGGATTCTCGCCCAGACTGATCCGGCCAAACTGACTCTCATCAAACGTGAGCTCAGCATGAGCGGAGCGGGCCCGGACAAACTCCGCGACATCGTCGATGGCGGCACCTTCCTGCTGTCCACGCTCGACTCGGTACTCCCCGAGACGGTGAGTCTGCTCAAGTCGAGCCGGGTCGTGTTCACGATGCTCGCCGACGTCGATGCGGGCCTGTCCGCGACATCGCGGAACGCCGGCCAGGTACTGGCAGGCGTCAACAAGATGGACCCCGGTTACCGGAAGCTCCTCGACCAGACACCGGGACTGCTGTCGTCGGTTGACAACCTCTTCAACGACAACTCCGACACCATGGTGGGCCTGCTCGCCAATCTGGTCACGACATCACAACTGCTGTATGTACGGGTTCCGGCACTGAATGCACTCTTTCCGAACTATCGCGGCTCGACAGTCGGAGCCATCACGAGCGTCTTCCACGACAACGGATTGTGGGCGACGGGCGACATCTACCCGCGCTACGTGTGCGATTACGGCACCCCGCGACGCGTGTCGTCGGCGGCCGACTTTCCCGAGCCGTTCCTTCACACCTACTGCCGGGACGACGATCCCGAAGTGCTGATCCGGGGAGCCAAGAATGCTCCGCGACCGGCCGGCGACGACACCGCCGGTCCCCCACCAGGCGCCAACCTGGGCCAGACCGCGGACCCGACGCCCAAGGGCCGCTTCACCATTCCCACCCCCTACGGCGGGCCGACGCTGCCGATCGAACCACCGCACTGACGCCCGAGGAGCAATCATGACAGTGACGACCCATGACGACCGCGATGTCGACGATGCTGGCCATATCGAAGACACCGTGGCGGAGCAGGATTCGACTGACGTCCTGCAGGACACTTCAACCGAAGCGGCCGCGCCGCAGCGGTGGCGCCGCCGCACCGTCAGGACCCTGATACTGACGACATTCATCGGCGCATACGGCCTGACGGGTTTTCTGGGTTGGCAACTGTGGCAGTCGCACGCAGTGGCCGAGGCCGGGAAAGCAGCACAGCACAAGGCGATCGAGTACGCGCACGTGTTGACGAGCATCGACTCGAACAGCGTCGACCAGAACTTCGCCACGGTGCTGAACGGCGCAACCGGCGAGTTCAAGGACATGTACACCAAATCCAGTCTGCAACTTCGGCAATTGCTGATCGACAACAAAGCGACGGCGCACGGCGTTGTCACCGATTCGGCGATCCAGTCCGTATCGCGAGACAAGGTGGTCGTGTTGTTGATGGTCAACCAAACGGTCAGCAACACTGCCCGCCCCGACCCGCGCGTCGACCGCAGCCGCATGAAGATCACGATGGAACTGGTGGACGGGCGTTGGTTGGCAAGCAAGGTCGAACTGCCCTAGGAGCTGCTGACATGTTCGGAAACCGTTTGGCAGCAGCCGTGATCGGTATCGGCGTCACCATCGCCACCGCGCCGACGTCGGCGGCCTCCGCGCCGTCGTTCTGCGGAGAACTCGGTGGTGACTGGGATGGCCAGTACTGCCACACGTCGGTGCTCTCGCAACGCAAGGCGACCCGCGACATCAAGGTGGCAGTACCGGGTGATCTCGTGGACAACCCCATTACCGGCCCGGTACTTCGCCCGTACCTACGCGACCTGTACACCAACTGGCGGGCCAAAGGCGCCTCGATGGTCCAGGACAGCTGGGGCGAGGAGAACTTTCAGGTATTGCGGCACGGCAACGCCCTCAGCGTGGTGTTCCACGAGGACTATCACGCGGACGGACCGTGGATCAACAACGCCTACCGCACCTTCACGTTCGACATGGCGACCGGAAAGCAGTTGGCGCTGAGCGACATCGTCAGGGCGGGAGTGGATCCCGGCGCCGCCATTCCCCCGCTGGCCGGGCAATTCATCTCCGAAGCCCTCGACAGAGCAGCCTGGCAGCACGCACCGGGTGCCTACCCGTTCTCGCCCGACCGCTGGACAGCGGACAAGCCGTACTCCGGCGGCTACCGGGCCTGGGCACTGACGCCCGATGAGTTGATCCTGTACATGCCGGACTATCCGGTCGGGCACGACTCACCGATCCAGTACGACCAGCTTCAGCAGTGGTCGATGGACGGTGGCACTGTCGAGCCGCACATCCCGCTCACGGCCCTCGCGTCGATCCTGCGCCCTGAGTACAGCTGAAGTCTCGAGTCAGCCGAGTTTGCGGAGCAGGCCCCGCCCGGCGCTGATTCGTAGCACGGCCTTGACCATCGCGGTCCGTGCCGGCGTGTACGGGAACCAATGCGGATCACGCTGGAGATCAACCCGATTCCACATCGTCGTCTGAACGCGGCAGTACTTGCGAATGCCCGCGGCGCCACCGTTCCGCCCACCGATCCCCGATTCCTTACGACCGGTCATGGCTGCGGGAAACGCCGCGACGTTGGTCAACACGTCGTTGATGTTCACCGCGCCGACCTCGAGCCGGTCCGCCACCCGTCTTCCGCGGGCGCGGTCGCGCGTCCAGACGCTGGCCGACAAACCGTAGCGCGAATCATTGGCCAGCCGGATGGCTTCCATCTCGCCACTGACCCGCATGATGGGCAGCAGTGGACCGAACGTCTCCTCGGTCATGCACAGCATCGAGTGGTCGACATCCGTCAGCACCGTGGGCGCGAAGGCCAGGGTTTCCTCTGTGCGGCTTCCCCCGGTCAACACTGTGGCGCCACGGGCACAGGCATCGGTGACGTGCCGCTCGACGATCGCCAGCTGTGCTTCATTGATCATCGGACCGATGTCGATGGCGCGGGCATTTTCCCCCTCGACGCCGTGACGCAGCCGTGCCGTTTCGTCGAGTACGCGCCGGACGAATTCGTCGTACACCGCGTCGACGACGTATACGCGTTCGACCGATACGCAGGCCTGTCCGGTGTTGTAGAACGCGCCGAACACGGCGCCCCGAGCAGCACGGCCGAGGTCGGCGTCGGCCAACACCAGCATCGCATCCTTTCCGCCGAGTTCCAGGCTGCACGGGATCAGACGCTGCGCTGCAGCAGCGGCAACGAGCTTCCCCGTCGCACACGAGCCGGTGAATTGGACGTAGTCCACGTGGTCGACCACCGCTGCGCCCGCGCCTGCGTCTCCGGGTGTGCAGGCCAGTACGGCAGGTGCACCGATCTCATTCCATCCATCGATCACGAATCGGGTGGCGACGGTGGTGAATTCGGATGGCTTGACGATGACCGCGGCGCCGGCGGCCAGCGCGGGCACTGCGTCCATCATCGCCAGGGCAATCGGGAAGTTCCAGGGCGCAATCACTCCGACGAGCGGATACGGACGGTAGCGGTGCTGAATTCGCTTGTTGACGGTGATGAGCGACCGCGGCCGGGGATGCTCGTCGGCGAGAATCCGATGGGCCTGGCCGCGGTAGTAGTTGATCGCCTCAGCGGCATAGGCGATTTCGAGAGCTGCCTCCGACCGAACCTTGTGTGTTTCGTCCTGGATCGCCGTCACGATCTCAAACTGGTTGTCGAACAACCAGTCCCGGTATCGCAGCAACCACGAGGCCCGGCCCCGGGTACCCATCGCTTCCCACTCGCCTTGAGCGTCTCGGAGTCGACGTGCCAGCTCCGGTACGACGCCGCCGGCGTGCGGCCCCGACCGGATTGTGCGAGCAGTCGTTTCAGCTGCCGACATGAGCACTCGACGCGGCGACGCTCCACCTGCTGAGGAGCTGTTCGACATCTGACGTTTCGGTCGACATCGGCGCCGGAACTCCGGCGGCGGTGCGGCTGAATCGCGGCGCCGGGGCGGGCTGGCGAAGACCGTCGATCTCCAGGTAGGCGCCACGTGCTTGGTTGTGCGGATGTTCGTGGGCTTCCCACGGCGACAGGACCGGCGTGACGCAGGCATCGCTGTCTGCGAAGTGCTCGGCCCACTCATCGCGGCTGCGCTGCTTGAACTTTGCGGCGATGCGAGCCCTGAGCTCAGCCCAGCCGGTGGTGTCGAGCTGAAACGGCAGATCCGGGTCATCGACACCAAGGCGTTCGAGCATCTGCAGATAGAACGGATACTCCACACAACCGACCGCGACATGACGCCCGTCGGCACATTCGTAGGTGTCGTAGAACGGTGCGCCGCCATCGAGCATGTTGTGGCCCCGTGGTTGGTTCCAGAGGCCGTTGGCATGCAGGCCGTGCATGAACGCGGTGTAGAGGGCCGCACCGTCGACCATCGCCGCGTCGATGATCTGGCCGATGCCCGACTGTGCGCGTTCGTACAGCGCCGCGATGACGCCGAGGGCCAAGAGCATTCCACCGCCGGCGAAGTCACCGACAATGTTGCCCGGCGGCACGGGTCGTTCGTCGGCACGGCCAACCAGGTCGAGTACCCCGGACAAGGCAATGTAGTTGATGTCGTGGCCGGCAGTGGGTGCGAGTGGACCTTGCTGCCCCCATCCGGTCATGCGTGCGTACACGATGCGGGGGTTCCGGCTACTGATGTCGGCCGGGCCGAGTCCCAGGCGTTCGGCGACACCGGGCCGGAATCCCTCGACGAAGACGTCCGCGTTGTCGGTGATCGCATACAGGCGGTCCCGGTCGTCCGGATTCTTCAGATCAAGGGCGAGGCTGTATTTGCCGCGGTCCAGCGGCCCGGCTGGCGGTGTCAGTCCGTCCGAGGCGGTGGCGCGCTCGACCCGCAAGACCTCGGCCCCGAGATCGGCGAGAATCATGCAGCCGAACGGGGCCGGCGCGAGGCCGGCGATCTCAACGACCCGCAGCCCGGTGAGTGGTCCCGCCATCACAGTGCCTTCGCGATGATCGTCTTCATGATCTCGTTGGTACCGCCGTACACCTTCTGGATCCGGGCGTCGGTGTACATCCGCGCGATGGGGTACTCGGACATGTACCCGTAGCCGCCGAAAAGCTGCATACACCGGTCGATGACCTGGCACTGCTGCTCGGTGAGCCACCACTTCGCCTTGGCTGCCATGGGGATATCGAGTTCTCCCCCAAGGTGTTTGACGATGCAGTCATCGAGGAAGGTCCACGCCACCGTCTTGAGCGTGTCGCATTCGGCAAGCTCGAATTGGCTGTTCTGAAAGCCGAACACCGGACGCCCGAACGCCTCACGATCTTTGGTGTACGCCACCGTCAGGTTGACCGCTACCTCGATCGACGCGGCCGCGGCGACGGCCAGGAAGAGCCGTTCTTGCGCCAGTTGCTGCATCAGTTGGATGAACCCGAGGCCTTCGGTGTCCCCGATCAGGTTGGTCTGCGGCACCTCGACGTCGTCGAAGAACAGCTCGCAGGTGTCCTGGCCGTGCTGGCCGATCTTGTGCAGGTTGCGGCCACGGCGGAACCCGGCGCGATCGGTTTCGACAGCGATCAGCGAAACGCTGTCCACGCCTCTGCTGTCCGGGTCGGTCTTGGCCGCGACGATCACCAGATCGGCCAACAAGCCGTTGGAGATGAAAGTCTTTGCGCCACTGATGCGGTAGTTGTCGCCGTCCTTGACGGCTTTCGTCTTGATGGCCTGCAGGTCGGAACCCGTACCGGGTTCTGTCATGGCGATAGCGGTGATGATTTCACCGGTAGCCATCTTGGGCAGCCACTGCTGCTTCTGGCTTTCCGCGCCGTAGGAGTTGATGTAGTGGGCGATGATGCCGCTGTGCAGCATGCCGCCGAAGCTCGGTGCCAGGGCCCGAACTTGTTCGATCGAGACCACCGCGTCATGGGCAAACGTACCGCCACCGCCGCCGTAGACCTCGGGAATGCTCATGCAGAGCAGTCCCAGCTCGCCGGCCCGCGTCCAGACATCGCGATCGACGTGATGTTGTTCTGCCCAGCGCGCCTCGTGCGGTGCACATTCGGATTCGAAGAAGCGCCGCGCCAGGTCGGCGAGCGCATCCAGATCCTTGTCCATCCATCCCGAGCGATGTTGTTGAGTCATGTCAGGGACGCTATGGCGTACCGGGGCTGCGCAGCCATGACCGCGGCGATCACATGGCTTGACCGAAACGCGCCTACCGGGGCTGGTATGACCGGGGCGCGCTACCGGTCCATCGGCGAAACGCCCTGGTGAACGCGCTCGGCTCCGAGAAGCCCAGTCGCGCAGAAATTTCGGCAATCGACTCGTCGCCACGGGCCAAGCCCGCTATCGCAGCATCGCGCAGGACCGTCTCGCGCAGTTCACGGATCGACGTTCCCTCCTCACGCAGCTTGCGCCGCACGCTCTGCGGGCTGAGCGCCAGCGCCCGGGCGATGTCGTCGGTATTGGGTCCCGGACCGTTGAGTCCGCGCTGAAGCATGTGCCGTACCCGGTCCGACAGCGACGTGGCGTAATCGCGCCGGGCGAGAAAGTCGGCCGGGGCATTGCGGACGAACGACTCGACTTCTTCCTGCGTGCGCACCAATGGTGAGCCGAGGATCTTGCTGTTGATCACCAGCGCGGGCATCGGTGCAGAGAAAACGACTGGCGCGCCGAAAATCAGGTCATAGTCGTCGATGTCGCCAGGCTTCGGATACGGCACCTCGATGCGGTGCAGAGGCAGCGGCGCATTGATCGACCATTCGAGAAACCGCTGCGTGATCGCCAGGAGCGCGTCGACGAGAACATCGATGGGACCGTCGACGGCACTCAGATCGATCGACAACGTCGTCTCTTCGGGACCGAACTCGACGTGTATCGGCGGGGTACCCGGCAATGCGCCATTGAACTCCACGAACCGCTGCAAACCCTCACGCAGGTCCGCGGCAGTGCCGATCAGCGCATGACAAACCAGGCGGAAAGTGCCGCGCGGCACCGGGGTGGTGCCGAATCCGAGGAGCTCGTCATCAGTTACCCGCCACAATTCACGCACGAAGATCGTCGCCTGGTCTGTCGTGACCCGGGATCGGCCTTCGGCCAACAACATCGGAGACACACCGGCCCGGTGCATGAATGCGGATACATCCCAGCCGTTGGCCAGCGCAAACCTGACGAACGCCTGGATACGCCCGATCGGCACGGTATGAGGCACATCGCTCGCGGGTGTTCCGGTCACAATCGCAAACCATAGTCCGTGCGCGTTTGGGTCAACTGATCTGAGTTGTTCGGTCATCGGCATGGCCGCCGGCGGTGAATAGCGTCATCGGCATGTCAACTCCAGATGGATTCAACCTGGACCGCCTCGACCGATGGGGCGAGGAACAGGAATTCAAAGTCGAAGCCGAGCAGACCATCGCCTACGCCAAGGCGACGAACGATCCGATTGCCGCTCACCTGGACGGCACCTACGCGCCGCCGGTCTTCGCCGTCGTTCCGGTCACCGCGATGATGGCCGATGCCACCCTCGCGGTGGTGCCGGACGACCTGATGATGCGATTGCTGCACGGGGAACATGACTTCCGCATCCACCGGCCGATCGAGCCGGGTGAGCTGCTCACCGTCCGCGCCAAGCCGATCGGCATCACCGGCAAGCAATCTGGCGCGGTGGTGACGACGCTGGTCGAGACTCGCAGTGACCGCGGCGACCTGGTCAATGAGCAGTACTTCGTCGGATTCTTCCGGGGCGGCCAATTCGACGGAACCGTAGGCGATTTCAGTCCGGAGCACGGATTCCCCGAACTGTTGCGGACCCGCCGGCCGGATTTCACCGCAGTGCAGCAGTTCGATGAGGACCAGACGTTCCGGTATGCCGAGCCCGCAGGCGATCCGATGCCGATTCATCTCGACGACGACTTCGCCAAGGCCATGGGCCTTCCCGGGATCATCATCCACGGTCTGTGCACCATCGCGTTCACCTCACATGCGTTGCTGACCAACATCAGCCCTGATGATCCGACCCGGCTGAAGAGACTGGCGGTACGCCTGTCCAAGCCTGCGCTGCCGAAGGAAACCATCACCACCTCGGTGTGGCGCCACGACGAGCACTACGCATTCGAAACTGCCGGCGACGAAAAGCCGGGCAAGTACGTGATCACCGACGGAAGGGCAGAATTCGCATGAGCAACAAGGTCTTCGTCATCGGCGTGGGTATGACGAAGTTTGAGAAGCCCGGTCGCAAGGCCGGTTGGGATTACCCGGCGATGGCCAATGAATCGGGGACGAAAGCTCTTGCCGATGCCGGGATTTCCTACGACCTGATCGAACAGGCCTATGCCGGTTACTGCTACGGCGAATCGACAGCCGGCCATCGCGCCGTGTACGAACTCGGTCTGACCGCGATCCCGATTTTCAACGTCAACAGCAACTGCTCGACCGGCTCCAGCGCGTTGTTCCTTGCCGCGCAGGCTATTCGCGGCGGCATCGCCGACTGCACGTTGGCGCTCGGCTTCGAGAAGATGAGCCCGGGCTCGTTGGGTACGAACGGCTACGAGGACCGCGAGCAGCCGATGCAGCGCCATCTCATGGCGATGGCCGAGCTCCGCGAGATCTACTTCCCGCCCGCCCCATGGATGTTCGGCGCAGCCGGCCTTGAGCACAACGAGATGTACGGCTCTACCCCGGACCATTTCGTCAAGATCGCGGCTAAGAACCATCGGCACTCGGTCAACAACCCGTATGCGCAGTTCCAGGAACTGTATTCAGAAGATCAGATAAAGGCCGACAAGGTGGTCTACCCGGCGGCGGGCATGACGAGGTCCATGTGCTCTCCGACCTCCGACGGATCGGCCGCGGTGGTCCTGGCCAGTGAACGGTTCGTCAACGATCACGACCTTGCCGGCCGTGCCGTCGAAATCGTGGGCCAGGCGCTGGTGACGGACGTCGCCGGAACCTTCGAGTCCGGCAGCTTCGCCACACTGGTCGGCGCGGACATGAGCCGCACTGCCGCGCAACGTGTCTACGAGCAGGCACAGCTCGGTCCCGACGACATCGACGTCATCGAGCTGCACGACTGCTTCGCACCCAACGAACTGTTGACATACGAAGCTCTCGGTTTGTGCGACATCGGCGGTGGACACAAGCTCGTCGACGCCGGCGACACCACCTACGGCGGGCGTTGGGTCGTCAACCCGTCGGGCGGTCTCATCTCCAAGGGACATCCGCTGGGCGCCACCGGACTGGCGCAGTGCAGTGAACTCACCTGGCAATTGCGCGGCGAGGCCGACCAACGCCAGGTCGCGGGCGCGAAGGTCGCGCTGCAACACAACATCGGACTCGGCGGTTCGGCGGTGGTCACCGCATACCGGCCCGCTGACCGCTGAAACCCACAAGATAAGGAGAACGAAACATGGCACGTACAACGGCATCCAAGGACATCGCCGCACCGCCGGAGAAGATCTGGGCAGTGCTCGCCGACCCGCGGCGTAACGAGGAGTGGAACACCCTGCACACCCGCTGGAAGGACGAGCCCCCCGCCGAAATGTCGCAGGGCGCTCAGATGACCGCGGTGCTCACCATCATGGGAATGGCGAACACCATCACGCAGACCGTCGACAAGTACGACCCGCCAACATCATTCACGGTGTCGGGCAACGGCATGGCCGGCGCCAAGGTCAGCCTCACCGCGACGGTCGAGCCGAAGGGCGACGGCTCGGCGGTGACCATCGACGCCGAGTTCATCAGCCAGATGATGGTCGGTGCCATCGGCGGCGCGATCGAACGTGCCTCCAAGAAGGAGCTCGAGGCTTCGCTGAACAACCTTGCCGGATTGGTGAGTTGATATGGGACGCTTCGATGATCGGGTTGCCATCGTCACCGGTGCGGGACGGGGTATCGGCCGCGAGCACGCACTGTTGCTGGCAGCCGAAGGGGCGAAGGTCGTGGTCAACGACGCCGGCGGCGCCAACGACGGCAGCGGGTCCGACAGCGGGCCGGCGCAAACCGTTGTGGACGAAATCCTGGCGCGCGGCGGCCAGGCCGTTGCCAACACCAGCAGCGTCGCGGACTGGAACGAGGCCAAAGCACTTGTCGATCAGGCGATCGCGGAATTCGGCGGCCTGGACATCCTCGTGAACAATGCGGGGATCCTGCGGGACGGCTTCATCGCCGGGCTGGACGAAAGTCAGTTCGACACCGTCATCGCCGTACACCTCAAGGGGCATTTCAACACGCTGCACCATGCTGCTGTTCACTGGAAGGACCGGTCCAAGGCAGGCGACCAGCCCAACGCGGCGGTGATCAACACGGCCTCGGCATCCGGTACGTTCTCGGTGCTCGCCGGCCAGGCGAATTACGGTGCGGCCAAGGCCGGTATCGCCGCGCTGACACTCGTCGCAGCCGAGGAACTCGAGCGCTACGGAGTGCGGGTCAATGCCATTGCGCCGGTTGCCCGGACGCGCCTGACCCTGGCCACCCCCGGCATGGGCGCGATCTTCGCCGAAGAGGTGCCCGAAGGCGAGTTCGATGCCTTCAGCCCGGCCAACATCGCCCCGATCATGGCCTACCTGGCGAGCGAAAAGTGCCCGCTGACCGGTCATGTGCTCGCGGTTCAGGGTGGCGCCGTCTCACGGCTGCAGGGCTGGACGATCGAGGAAACCGTCGAGGTCGACGGCCCTTGGCACCTCGACGAACTGCCCGGACATTTCGACAACTGGGCCACCGGAGCCTAGCCGGATGGTGACGGTACGCACAGCGGCCTATGCGGGATACCGGACGCGTGAACTGTCTGTCGCGGGGACAGGGCCGAAAGTGGTTCTGTTGCATGGCTTTGCGCACCCGGCCGGTTCGTGGCAGGGCATCCTGCAACGCTGCGCGGCAGCCGGAATCCCCGCGGTGGCAGCTGATCTACCGGGATTCGGTGCCGCGGACCCGTTTCAAACGGGTCCGCGGCTACCGCAGCTCGACAGCTTCGTGAACGAACTGATCGAGGTGCACAGCAGCCAGGCGCCGGTCGTGGTCGTCGGCAACTCGCTCGGCGGACTGCTGGCGGTGCGCGCAGCCGCCGCGCGTGCCGATGACTGCGTCGGAGCAGTGATGCCGGTGAACGCGGCCGGTTTCGGTTGGACTCCCCTGGGCCACGTGGCCGCCTTTGCCGCGGGCCGGCGCTTGGATTGGCTGGGTATGGTCCCGGCACCGGCGGCCATCCGACGCTGGGTATCAGCCACTATCGCCAGATTCGCCCTGTACGGCGACAGGCGGTCACCGGTCGACCCCGCGATGGTCCGCCTGTTGACCGACCAGCTCGAGCGGCGTGGTGATCGCCTGCAGCTGTTGACACTGGCCCGGGAGGTCGTCACAGAAGTGAATGCCCTCCGCGGCGTGCCACCGGTGCGGTGCGCCGCGACTGTCGTGCATGGCCGCGCTGACCCGATCGTGGCGCTCGCGGCGTCGCGTCGAATCGCAGCCGCAATCCCCGGGGCACAACTGAAGATGCTCGACCGCGCCGGTCATTGCCCCCAGATCGATGCCCCGGACCTGCTTTTCGCAACCTTGCGGAACTTGGTCGGAACTGTCCGCGATGCCCAGACCGCATGAGATGAATGGACGATGTACATGAACGCACGAAAAGTCGCCATCACCGGCGGGGCTCGCGGTATCGGCCGGGCCACCGCCGCGGCGTTCCTCGCCGCGGGGGCACGCGTTGCGATAGGAGATCTTGACGGAGGCCACTGCCGTGACGTGGCGGCACAACTCGATCCAGCCGCGGTCGGACTTCCCCTGGACGTCACCAACGCCGCATCATTCGCCGATTTCCTCGACCGAGCCAGTACCGCGATGGGCGGGCTCGACGTCGTCGTCAACAACGCCGGCATCATGCCGACCGGCGCGTTTCTCGACGAAGACGACATCAAGACCGACCGCATGGTCGCCATCAATCTGCGCGGCGTGATCACGGGAACGCGGCTCGCGGCCAACCATTTCCGGCAGAACGGCCGGCATGGCAGCATCGTCAACGTCGCTTCGCTCGCGGGACTGTTCGGAGCGCCCGCCATCGCCACGTACTGCGCCACCAAGGCCGCCGTGGTGATGCTCACCGAATCCCTGGCAAAAGAGTTTTCCAGCAATGGGATTCATGTGGCCGTCGTCCTTCCCGGTGTCGTGCGCACAGAGCTGTCGGGGGGCGCGCACTACCCGCGGTGGATGGAGCGGTTCGCCGCCGTTGCTCCCGAAGACATCGCGCAGGCGATCACATCAGTGGTGACGACGAAGCGGACGCGAGTGTCGGTGCCACCCTCCCTCAATACCGTTGTCGCGGTGCGAAACCTGCTGCCGTATGAGGTACGTCAGCGCCTGGACCGCATCGTGGGCCTGGATTCTGCCTTCACTCGGGCTGATCCGGCCGCCCGGGCACGGTATCACCGACGACTGGCAGGTGATCTCAATAGTGTTGACTGACAAGACCAACCGGACCGCCGAGGAAGTACGGGCCCTCTTCGCCTGTCTGCATGCCGGCGTACTCGGGCCGGTGGCGCCCCGTGCCGCAGCATCGGCCGTCCGTGCGATCCACAGTTACGGCGCCACTGGAGCCGTCACCACCATCGCCGCCCTACGGCACGGTGACCGTACCGGACTGATCGACGAACGCGGTCCCTTGACCTACAACGAAATCGACGCGCGTTCCAATGCCGTCGCCAACGCCTGGAGGGCACAAGGCCTCCGCGCCGAACACTCCGTCGGCATCATGTGCCGTAACCATCGCGGACTGCTGGACGCGCTGTTCGCCGCAGCCAAATGTGGCGTCCGGGTCGTATTGCTCAACTACGACTTCGCAGGCCCTCAAGTCGCGGCCGTCGTCGAACGGGAAAAGATAGATCTGCTCGTCCACGACGACGAATACACCGACCACGTTGACGGTCTCGACCGACTCACCTTCGGCAAGTGGCGGACCTGGGTCGACGAGGCCCGACCGGACACCCTGGAATATCTCGTCGAATCGGGTGACCCCCGGGTCGTACCGGCACCACGCAAGCACGCCGGTGTCGTCATTCTGACCAGTGGCACCACGGGTACGCCGAAAGGGGCACAACGGCCCGACCCACGGTCACTGAGTCCGATCGGCGGCCTGCTGGACAAAGTGCCGTTCCGCGGGCGGCAGGTCACCGAATGCTGCGTGCCGATCTTCCACGCCCTCGGCTTCAGCCATGCCATCCTGGCGCTGATGATGGGCTCCACCCTGATCATCCGTCGGCGATTCGATGCTCGCGCCACGCTGGACAGCCTGGAAAGTCATCGTGTTACCGCGATGATCGTCGCGCCAGTCATGCTGCAACGCCTGCTGGACACCGAGCCCAATCCTCGTGAATCTCATAATCTTTCGCATCTGCGCATCATCTTCGTGGCGGGCTCGCAGCTGGGATCATCGTTGTGCCTGCGCGCGACGGCAGCATTCGGCCCGGTGCTCTACAACCTCTACGGCTCTACTGAGGTGGCCTACGCGACGATCGCCACACCCGACGAGCTGAAGCGAGAGCCTGGCAGTGTCGGTTCGGTTGTTCGCGGAGCGCGGGTGGAGATTCGCGGTGACCACGGTGAACTGCTGGGGCCCGGCGTAACTGGCCGCATCTTCGTCGGAAACTCGTTCCAGTTCACGGGATACACCGATGGCCGGACCAAAAACACCATCAACGGCCTGATGTCCAGCGGTGACGTCGGCCATCTGGATGAGACCGGTCTACTGTTCATCGACGGCCGTGACGACGACATGATCGTCTCCGGCGGAGAGAACATCTATCCGGCCGAAGTGGAGGAAACCCTCACCGCACATCCCGGCGTCGTGGAGGCAGCCGTCATCGGAGTGGCTGACGAGGAATACGGAGCGCGACTGCGGGCCTATGTGGTGCCCGCACCCGGCGTGCACCTGACGCCCCAGGAGGTCCGCGACCACGTCAAAGCCAATCTCGCCCGCTTCAAAGTCCCCAGAGACGTTGTCTTCCTGGATGAATTGCCGCGGAATCCGACAGGCAAGGTCGTCAAGCGAGCGCTTCCCCCGTCGGCTCCGGTGCAGCCCTGACTGACGTCCGACGAGCTGCAGCTCGAGTGCATTTGTCAGAGAACGACTTTCGCCTCAAGTGGAGGTTTGCAGATACTGGCGCAGACTCTCGGGAGCATGTCCGGTCACCGCGCGGACGTCGTTGGTGACGTCGGCGAGATCGCCGGCGGCGATTGCAGTGTAGGTCGATACCCAGGCGTCGTACTGCCACTGTGGAACGTTCCAGAGTCGTCGGCGTGACGCATAGGCTTCTTCTATCGTCTCGTTGTGGTAGGTCACCGAGCGTCCCGAGACCTCAGAGATGATCCGGGTGACCTCAGTCAACGTCAGCGCTTCCGGACCTGTGAGGGTATAGGTCGCGTCGGCGTGCGCGGCCGGCTCTTTGACGACAGCTGCGGCAACACGAGCTACGTCAGCACGCGTGACAGGAGCCAGCCGCCCGTCTCCGGCGGGACCTCGCAGGACGTCGTCCTCACCCACGAACTCCGGGAGCACGTCTGCGTAAAAGTTGTTCCGAAGAAACGTATACGAGATACCGCTGGCGCGGATGTACTGCTCGGTGCCCCAGTGGTCACGCGCCAAGGTGAAGACGGCATCACTCGCTGCGCCGGCGAACGAGGTGTAGACGATGTGACGGACGCCGGCGGAGACCGCCGCATCGATGAACGCCCGATGCTGGTCGAGACGGTCGGCGCTCTCGGCGCCCGACACCATGAACAGAACATCGACGCCGACCAAACTGGCACGCGTGACGTCGTCGTCGGCATATGAGCTCTGGACCGCTACCGCACCCGCGAGGGCGGGAGCCTTCTGCGGATTGCGGGAGAGCAGCCGCAGCGCAGCCCCTTCGTTCGCGAGCCGACGAGCGACGATCCCACCGAGATGACCGGTCGATCCGGTGACGGCGAGCGACGGATAGTTCATGGATCCTCAATCTGTGACAACGATATTGAACCTATCCTTGGGCCCACCGAAGGCATTGTCATGGTGATTCGAGGTCATACGATGAACAAAATTGGACATTCGAGCATCTTGAACGTCCGTTACGCGACGAGTCGGCTTTCGATCGAAGTGATATCTCTCCGCGAATTGCGGTTACGTGCCCGGCCGATAACGGATCAGTTCTTGCGGCCTCAGCGAGTGGACTTCGATCTGCTGGTGGTGTGCGACGCGGGAACGTTTCGCCACACCGTGGATTTCGTCGAGTACGTGCTCAGTCCGGGAGACGTGCTCTGGGTGCGTGCCGGCCAGGTCCAGGAATGGCAGCCGTCCGCCGTTATCGCGTCACACACGCTGAAGGCCATCGACTACGCGGATGTCGCCGCGACCATCGTGCTATTTCAACCCACCCGGCTTGACGAGCGAGCGCGCGCGCTGAGTGGATCAGTTCAACCGCGGTCTTTGTGGTCCCGGGCGGCTGCGCACGCGTCTCCCGCCCGCCGCCGCCTCGACGACCTCATCGAAACCGCAGCACGTTCGCTGCCACCAAGCATGCAGGAAGAACTCCTGGCCCGGATGCTGGGCATGCTGGTAGTCGAACTTGCCCTCGCCGATCCGGTGGAGAACGCTGCACATGGAACATCAGAAGACCTTTTCAGCGCTCTGACCGCGGCGATCGACGCCAACTTTGCCTCCACGAGAAACACCGGCGACTACGCCCGGCAACTGGGCTACTCGGCGCGCACAATCAATCGCAGTGCATTACGCAACACCGGCCTGACGGTCAAACAGCTCGTCGATCAGCGAGCGTTACTCGAGGCCAAACGCCTCCTCGTCCACGACACCGCATCGGTGCAAGCCGTCGGCCGTGCCGTGGGCTTCCCCGAACCGACCACATTCACTCGGTTCTTCCGGCATCGCGCGGGTGTCACACCACTCGAGTTCCGGGCAGCTCAGATGACTCCACGATCTGTCGCGCAATGACCTGGAGCAAGTCCGATGACCGGCCGGGCTCGACCGGTCAAAGGCGGCTTTCGTGGATGGGAATGCGCCACCGCTACAGCGTCGCCGGGCGCAGGACGACGACGCTGCTGGTGCGCTTGGGCCCGTCTTCCAACAGCGCGATGACCCGCCCGTCGGGTGCGGTGGCGGCGTAGGTCCCGTCGATGCCGGCCGGCTTCAGGGCCCGGCCATGCCGGGTGTCCTCGGTCTCGTCGTCGGTCAGGTCGCGCCGGGGGAACCCGAGCAGGCACGCGGCGTCCAGCGAGTAGCTCAGTTCGGCCGCATCGTTCAACTGTTCCAGCGTGCGCGCCTCGTCCAAGTCGTAGCGACCAACCCTGGTGCGCCGCAACGCCGTCAGGTGTCCACCGACGCCGAGCGCGGCGCCGACGTCGCGGGCCAGCGCCCGGATGTAGGTGCCCGACGAGCAGTCCACGGTGACGTCCACGTCGACGAACTCCTCGACGCGACGGACCGCGTCCACCGTGAAGCGTTCGATGCGCACCCGGCGGGCCGCCAGTTCCGGCGCCTTACCTTCACGCACCAGCTTGTACGCGCGCTCGCCGTCGACCTTGATGGCACTGACGGCCGAGGGCACCTGGTCGATCTCGCCCCGCAATGCCGCGACCGCCGACTCGATCTTGTCGTCGGTCACGTGCGCGGCCGAAACCGTCTCCAGCACTTCGCCTTCGGCGTCTTCGGTCGACGTGGTCTGGCCGAGCCGGATGGTCGCGATGTACTGCTTGTCGGTGGCGGTCAGCAGACCGAGGATCTTGGTGGCCCGTTCGATGCCGACCACCAGCACGCCGGTGGCCATCGGATCCAACGTGCCGGCATGCCCGACCTTGCGGGTCCCGAACAGTCGCCGGCACCGGCCGACGACATCGTGGCTCGTCATCCCGGCGGGCTTGTCGACGATCACCAGACCCGGCGGCGGGGCCGGCTTCGATGCAGGTTTCACAGCGAGATCGCCGTCAGGACAAGGCCGTTGGACACGGTGAAGCGCCCGGGCAGTTCGGTCAGCGGCGGCCCGGACTCGGCGGCCGGGTCGATCAGGATGCGCGACAGGAACGTTCCCGAGGTCCCCGACGAGTCCAGCTCGAAGGTGATGTGCGCGTCCTCGAAACCCAGCCAGCGATGGGTCAGCGGGAACCAGGCCTTGTACGTCGCCTCCTTGGCGCAGAACAGGATTCGATCCCAGTGGAGGTCACCCTCCATCGTCGTCACGGCGTCCTGCTCGGCAGGCAACGCGACCGCGCCCAGCACGCCCTTGGGCAGCACGCCGTGCGGTTCGGCATCGATACCGACAGACCGCACGTCGGCGGCGCGAGCCACCACGGCGCCACGGAAGCCCTCGCAGTGCGTCAGGCTGCCGACGATGCCGTCGGGCCAGCACGGTTCACCCTTGTCCCCCTTGAGGATCGGGACCGGGCCGACATCGAGCTTGCTCAATGCCTCACGGGCGCAGTGCCGCACGGTGATGAACTCGTTGCGCCGTTTGGCCACCGAACGCGCGATCAGGGGCTCTTCCTCCGGCAGTGGAACGAGATCGGCCGGGTCCGAATACGTCTCGGCGGTGGCCACCACGTCGGGCAGCACCTGCGATAACAGGGCGTCGCTCATCACAACCGCCTCGAATTGATCCGGTCCTGCATCTTCTGCGCGTGCTCCCGCATTTCCTGGGTGATCTCGAAGTGGCCACCGAAGTCGTTGAGGTAGCCGGGTGGGTACTGGGGGTCCGGCAGGATTTGGCGCATCCACCGATAAGGCTTGCGGCGCCGCCACTCTCGCGGATAGCCGACCGACACTTCCTCGAACCGCACCCCGTCGTAGTAGGTGGTGCGCGGGATGTGCAGGTGGCCGTACACCGAGCAGATGGCGTTGTAGCGGGTGTGCCAGTCCTTGGTCGCGGTGGTGCCGCACCACAGCGAGAACTCCGGATAGAACATGGCATCGCACGGTTCGCGCACCAGCGGGAAGTGGTTGACCAGGACCGTCGACTCCATCCAGTCCAGGTCGTCGAGCCTTTTGCGGGTGACGTTCAGCCGGTCCCGGCACCACGCGTCGCGGGTGGCGTACGGCTCGCTCGACAGCAGGAACTCGTCGGTGCCGACGACGTTGCGTTCCTTGGCCAGCGCGAGCCCCTCGGCCTTCGTCGCCGTGCCCGCGGGCAGGAAGCTGTAGTCGTACAGCAGGAACATCGGCACGATGGTCGCCGCGCCGCCGGGGCCGGTCCAGACCGGAAACGGGTGCTCGGGGGTCACGATGCCCATCTGGTCGCACATGTCGACCAGGTAGTCGTAGCGGGCCTTCCCGAAGATCTGCATCGGGTCCTTGTTGGTGGTCCACAGTTCGTGGTTGCCGGGCACCCAGATGACCTTGGCGAAACGCTTGCGCAGCAGGTCCAGGGACCACCGGATGTCGTCGGTGCGCTCGGCGACATCGCCGGCGACGATCAGCCAGTCGTCGGGCGAGGCCGGGTGCAGCGACTCGGTGACCGGCTTGTTTCCGGTGTGCCCGATGTGCAGGTCACTGATTGCCCAAAGGGTCGGCTGGGTCGACACAAAAAACCAGCCTACTTGGGCGACAGCAACGCCCGCTGGAGTGCCAACCGTCCCGCGCAGCGGGAGAAACTAGAACAGGTTCTCCCATCCTGTCCGGTGTGACGCAGGCGACTTGTAGACTCCCCGCAGTATTGCTCGGATCTAAGGGGTGTCATGGCAGCGATGGCCGGGAAACTGCGGCTCGTGTCGGCGCTGTGTGCGCTTCTGACGGCAGGCGTGGTGGTCGCACAGACCAACCCGGTGTCACCGACCGGCGGCGACGACGTCGAGCTGCGCTCCACCTCCGCCCCGCTCAGCAGCACCATCAAGTCGCCGATCATCTCCACGACGAACCCGAGCCCATTCGACCCGTGCGACCAGATTCCGCTCGACGCCATCAACGCCATGGGCCTGGGCTTCACCCCGCCCGACCACGAGGACGGCCTGCGCTGCCACTACGACGCCGGTAACTACCAGATGGCCGTCGAGCCGATCGTGTGGCGCACCTACGAGCAGACGCTGCCGGCCGACGCCGTCGAGCTGAACATCGCCGGACACCGCGCCGCGCAGTACTGGATCATGAAGCCGACCGACTGGAATGACCGGTGGTGGGTGACGTGCATGATCACCTTCAAGACCAGCTACGGCCTGATCAACCAGTCGCTGTTCTACTCACCGATCGAGTCGCCGGACCGCCCGGACTGCCTGCAGACCAACCTGCAGCGCGCCAACCAGCTGGTGCCGTTCTACAAGTTCTGATTTCGGGTCGCCCGCCGAGCTTGCGGACGGCAACGGACGGTACGGATCGGTACCATCCGAAGGGTGAGCTCCCGAATCGCCCATCTCGGCTCCCGGTTGCTGAGCCGCGCCCTCGACGTCCCACCCCCGACGACGGACTACACCGTCAGCCGCGTCACCACCCCGATGCGCGACGGCGTCGAACTCGTCGGCAGCCACTACGCGCCCACCGGCACCGCGAAGGGCACCCTGCTGGTGCGGTGCCCCTACGGCCGTGGCTTCCCGTTCGGCCCGGTGTTCGGCGCGACGTACGCCCGCCGCGGCTACCACGTGCTGCTGCAGAGTGTGCGCGGCACATTCGGCTCCGGTGGTGACTTCGAACCGATGGTCAACGAGATCGCGGACGCCGTGGACACCGCCGCCTGGCTGCGCGACCAGCCGTGGTTCACCGGATCGTTCGCGACGATCGGGTTGTCGTACCTGGGCTTCACGCAGTGGGCGCTACTCACCGATCCCCCGCCCGAGCTCAAGGCCGCGATCGTCATGGTCGGCCCCCACGACTTCGCCGAATCAACTTGGGGTACCGGCGCTTTCACGCTCGACAACTTCCTCGGCTGGAGCGACATGATGGCGCACCAGGAAGAGCGACCGCTCGCCGTGCTGCTGCGGCGGTTCCGGGCGCCCCGCCTGGTCGCCCGCACCCACACGCAGGTACCCGCCGGGGCAGCCGGCCGCCGGCTGCTGCGTTCCGGAGCGACCTGGTACGAATCGTGGCTGAGCCACCCCGACGGCACCGACCCGTTCTGGGAGAACATGGCCCTCGCCGACACGCTCGACAAGGTGGATGTGCCGGTGCTGCTCATCGGTGGCTGGCAGGATCTGTTCCTAGAGCAGACCCTGACGCAGTTCCAGCGCCTGAAGTCGCGCGGCGTACCGACCGCGGTCACCATCGGATCGTGGACCCACACCCAGGTCATGACCCGCGGCGGTGCCACGGTGCTGCGCGAATCGCTGGCCTGGCTCGACACCCACCTCGCCGAGCGCACCCCGGCGTCCGAACGGGCCGCCGTCCGCGTCGAGGTCAACGGGCAGGGCTGGCTGACCATGCCGGACTGGCCACCGGCCGCCACCGAACTCGAGCTCTACCTGCAGCCGGCGCACCGGCTCGGCACAACCGCGCCCGCCGATACCGCGCCTCCGTCGCGATTCACCTTCGATCCCGCGGCGCCGACGCCCACGCTGGGCGGCCGGCTGCTGTCATCGGCGGCGGGTTACCAGGAGGACTCCGCGCTCAGCCGTCGGCCCGACGTCGTCGACTTCACCGGTGAGCCGCTGACCGAAGACCTGTACCTGGTCGGCAACCCGGTGATCGAGCTGACCCAGTCGTGCGACAACCCCAACCGGGACATCTTCGTCCGGCTCAGCGTGGTCGACACAAAGGGCAAGTCCACCAACGTCAGCGATGGATTCCGAAGGCTCACAACACTTTCCGACGAACCCGAGACCGTCCGGCTCGAGCTCGATGCCGTCGCACACCGGATCCCGGCCGGGTCCCGGCTGCGGGTGATCGTCGCGGGCGGTTGCCACCCGCGCTACGACCGGAATCTCGGTACCGGCGAGCCCGTCGTCTCCGGCGAGCGCATGGTGCCGGCCACGCACACGGTCCACCACGGCGCGGGCGGAGTGTCCCGGTTGCTGTTGCCGAAGGTCGCGCTGTCAGCCGACTGAGTCGCGCACCCGCTCGGCGATGGCAGCCAGCGCCGCGTCGTCGTACACCGGCGGGCCCCATTCGGGCGTGAGGGGCAGGTCCACCCAGCTGCGGCACCCGGCGTAGTCCGGGGTGCGCGGCAGCCGTACCGGCGCCACAAGCGGTTTGGCCTGCACCACCAGGACCGTCAGCCGGTGGCGGGGCCGGAAATCGAGCCGGTCACTCTGTACGGATTCCGCGGTCCAGATGTGCAGATCGGCGATGGCGTCCAGCTGCTCCGGGCGCTCCACCGCCACGGCGGCAACGACTTTCGCGCCGCCGCGCAGTATCACCTCGGATTCGGTGCTGTCGCCCGCCGCCCGTTCGAGAAGATCGGTGAACTCAGGGCGGACCCGCGCCGCATGGCTGTGCTCGACCGTCGGGAAGAACACGAACTCCGGTGCCGATACCTCGAAACGCTTCTCGCCGATACCGCCCTTGCGCAACAGCACCGTCTGGCGTCCGTCGAGCAGCGCCTGTACCGCCGCGCCCCACTCCTTGAGCGCGGGCGAGTTCACTTGGCGGCCAACCTCGCCTGCACCTCGGGCCGCCGCAGCGGCGGCACCGTCTTGGGCGGCTGCCGACGGGCCGGCAGCTGGTTCAGCAATCGCTCGGTGACAGCCGTGACCTCCGCGACCGCGGCTTCGAAGGCGTCGACGTTGGCGGCGGTAGGACGGGTGATCCCGCTGACCTTGCGGATGTATTGACGCGCGGCGGCCTCGATCTCCTCGGCCGTGGCGGCCGGCTCCAGGCCACGCAGTTCGGTGATGTTGCGGCACATGGCCTCCACGATAGGCGCGTTCAGGCCGCAAGTTACGGTGTCGGTGGGTGACCGCAACGCAAGGAGCCAACGTGACCGACGTCCTACTGATCGACACCACCGACCGGGTTCGCACCCTGACGCTGAACCGGCCGAAGTCCCGGAACGCGCTGTCCTACGAGCTGCGCGATGCCTTCTACGGCGCACTGCGCCAGGCCGAGGCCGACCCGGACGTCGACGTGGTGATCCTGACGGGCGCCGACCCGGTGTTCTGCGCCGGTCTGGACCTCAAGGAACTCGGCGAGGGCGCGGATCTGCCGGACATCTCGCCGAAGTGGCCCAACATGACCAAGCCCGTCATCGGCGCCATCAACGGCGCGGCCGTCACCGGCGGCCTGGAGCTGGCGCTGTACTGCGACATCCTGATCGCCTCGGAGAACGCCAAGTTCGCCGACACCCACGCCCGCGTCGGACTGCTGCCGACGTGGGGCCTGAGTGTGCGGCTACCGCAGAAGGCCGGTGTCGGCCTGGCCCGCCGGATGAGCCTGACCGGCGACTACCTGTCGGCGGCCGAGGCGCTGCGCGCCGGGCTGGTCACCGAGGTGGTGCCGCATGACGAGCTGCTGCCGACCGCGCGGCGCGTCGCCGCCTCGATCGTCGGCAACAACCAGAACGCCGTGCGCGCGCTGCTGGACTCGTACCACAAGATCGACGGCTCCCAGACCGACGCCGGGCTGTGGATCGAGGCCGCGTCAGCCCGGGCCTGGAACAGCGCAGTAGGCAACGACATCGCCGCCAACCGCGACGCCGTCATGGCGCGTGGCCGCACCCAGGTCTAGTCAATCTCCCGCGAGCGGCCGTGTTTGTACGCCGACACGCCGCTCCAGCTGTACAAGAACGTCCCGCTCACCGGCGATGAGCGGGACGTTCTTGTACGGGAACCACGGCGTGTCGGGTGCAGTCACGGCCGCTCGCGAGAGGTGGGGGACGACGCCTTTCGGGCGACCTGCTCACGCCCAGCGGCCGGACAACGCGCGCCAGCCGACGAAGACGAGTCGCAACACCAGGAACGTGCTCAGCCCCGACCAGATGCCGGCCAGCCCCCAGCCGAACGCCAGCGACAGCCAGATCAGCGGCAGGAAGCCGACGAGCCCGCTGATCAGGGTGGCGTTGCGCATGAACTTCGCGTCACCGGCGCCGAGCAGCACCCCGTCGAGGGCGAAAACGACTCCGGCGATGGGCAATTGGGCCACCATGAACCACCACGGGATGCCGATCTGGTCCCGCACCGCATGGTCGGCGGTGAACACTGCCGGCAGCACGCCGGAGCCCACTGCGAACGCCGCCGCCAGCGCCGTCGCCGCGGCGGCCGAATAGACCGTCACGCGCCGCGCCACTGTCTTGGCATGCGCCGGCTCCCCCGCGCCGAGTGCCGCACCGACGAGTGACTGTGCCGCGATGGCCAGCGAATCCAGCACCAGCGCAAGGAAATTCCACAACTGCAGCACCACCTGGTGGGCGGCGACGGCGGCCGCACCGAACCGGGCCGCGACCGCGCCGGCAGACAGGAAACACACCTGGAAGGCCAGGGACCGCAGCACCAGGTCGCGGCCCATGGTCAGTTGCGCGCGCAGCACGTCGGGCCGTAGGCGCAGCGAAACCCGTTCGGACAGCAGGGCATACCCGAACAGCGCCGCGGCGATCCACTGCCCGACGAGGTTGGCGACCGCCGAGCCCGTTAGGCCGAGCCGCGGCAGTCCGAGCCACCCGAAGACCAGCACCGGACACAGCACCGCTGAAATACCCACGCCGACAAGCACATACCGCAGCGGCCGGACGGTGTCCTGCACTCCCCGCAACCAGCCGTTGCCGGCCATGGACATCAGGATCGCGGGTACGGCCAGTATCGCGACGCGCAGCCACGGCAGCGCGGTCTCGGCGATGCCGCCCCGAGACCCGGCGATGGCCGTCAGCAGAAAGGGCGCCAGCGCCTGCACAACCACGACGATCAGCACGCCGAGGGCGAGCGCCAGCCACGTGGCCTGCACGCCCTCCCCGACCGCACCGGCGCGGTCACCGGCGCCGAAGCTCCGGGCCGACCGCGACGTCGTGCCGTACGACAGGAACGTCAGCTGCGACCCGACGAGGCTGAGGATCAGGCCGCCGACCGCCAGACCTGCCAAGGGCAGTGCGCCGAGCCTGCCGACGACCGCGGTGTCCAGCAGGAGGTAGATCGGTTCGGCGGCGAGCACCCCGAGGGCGGGAAAAGCGAGTCCCGCGATGCGACGACCGGTGACCTCGGTGGTCATGACGCGCACGCTCGCCAGCCACGAGCGGCACGAATGTGCACACCAAACACGGCGTGTCGGCGTACAGACACGGCCACTCGCGGGGAGGGGGTGGACACGGGCAAGGGCACGGGCACGGGGAGAGGGATCAAGAGAGGGCGGCGACGAGGGCCGCGACGACGTCGCCGGCGGTTCCGGTGGGCGAGTAGCCCGCCGCGAACCGGTGGCCACCGCCGCCGAAGGAGCTCGCCAGCACAGACACGTCGACCTCGGTCTTGGCGCGCAGGGACACCGACCACTGCCCCGGCTCGATCTCCTTGAGCACCGCGGCCACCTCGGCCTCGGATGTGGTGCGCACGATGTCGACGATGCTCTCGACCTCTTCCGATCGCGCCGCCGCGTACTCCTGGTGCGACACCACGGCGTACACCAGACCCTTGCCGCCGGCGGCCTCGGGCACCAGGCACGCCGTCGACAGCACGCGGGACAGCATGGGCAGCCACGAGTACGGGTGCGTGTCGAGCAGGGCGCGGCTGACGGCGGCGTTGTCGACGCCGATGTCGAGCAGCCGCGCCGCGAGCCGGTACGCGCGGGCGCTGGCCCACCGGAACGAGCCGGTGTCGGTGGTCAGGCCGGCGTACAGGCAGTGCGCCACCGGCAGTTCGATCGGCTTGCCCCAGGCGTCCAGCAGCTCGGCCACCAGCATGGTGGTCGAATCTGCCGACGGGTCAACGTAATTCGCGGTGCCGAACAACCGGTTCGAGGCGTGGTGATCGATCACCAGCACCTGCCGTCCGGGATCGGCCAGCTTGGCCAGCGACCCCAGCCGGTTCACACTCGGGATGTCGACGGTGACCACCAGGTCGGCGTCCGGACGCATCTGGTCCGGCGGCACCAGCAGGTGCCCACCGGGCAGGGTCTGCAGCGATTCCGGCACGGTCGCCGGGGCGGCAAAGCCGACCTGCACGTCCTTACCGGCCTCGCTGAGCACCAATGCGAGCGCGAGGCCCGCCCCGATGGTGTCGGCGTCGGGGTAGACGTGGGCAACCACGCTCACGCTCTCGACCGCACCGAGCAGATCAGCCGCACCGCGCGCGTCAACCCGCGCGCCGTGCGGCCGAATCTCAGTCGTCGGTTCGATCGCGGTCACCTGCATCCTCGGAATCGCTGTCCCCCACCACACGGTACGGATCGGCGTCACCGGCGTGCGTGGCACCTTCCCGGATCCGGGCCACGTCCGCGTCCGCGGCGCGGGCCCGGGCCAGCAGCTCCTCCATCTTCAGAGCCGCATCCGGCACGGTGTCGCGCTCGAAAGTCAGCGTGGGCGTGAACCGAACCCCGGTTCCCGCACCGACTTTCGAGCGCAACGCGCCCTTGGCCTTCTCCAGGGCAGCCGCGACGCCGGCGTAGTCCGGCTCCTCGTCGAGGCTGGTCCCGATCACGGTGTAGTACAGCGTCGCGTCGTGCAGATCACCGGTCATCTTGGCATCGGTGATCGTCACGCCGTCGAGCCGCGGATCCTTGATCTCGTACTCGATCGCCGAGGCGACGATCGTCGAAATGCGCTTGGCCAATCGCTTGGCGCGTGCTGGATCCGCCACCTAGGTACGAGCCTTCTCGACGAGTTCGTACGTCTCGATGACGTCGCCTTCCTTGATGTCGTTGTAGGTCAGCGTCAGACCGCATTCGTAACCTTCGCGCACCTCGGTGGCGTCGTCCTTCTCGCGCTTGAGCGAAGACACCGTGAGGTTCTCGGCGATGACGATGTTGTCGCGCAGCAGGCGGGCCTTGGCGTTACGCCGCATGATGCCCGACTGCACGAGGCAACCAGCGATGTTGCCGACCTTCGACGACCGGAAGATGGCGCGGATCTCGGCGCGGCCGAGCTCCTTCTCCTCGTAGACCGGCTTGAGCATGCCCTTGAGCGCGCTCTCGATCTCGTCGATGGCCTGGTAGATCACCGAGTAGTACCGGATCTCCACGCCCTCGCGGTTCGCCAGCTCCGTCGCCTTGCCCTCGGCACGAACGTTGAAGCCGATGATGATCGCATCCGACGCCGACGCCAGGTTGACGTTGGTCTCGGTGACGCCACCGACACCGCGGTCGATGACGCGCAGTTCCACCTCGTCGTCGATCTGGATGCCCATCAAGGCCTCCTCGAGCGCCTCGACGGTGCCCGAGTTGTCGCCCTTCAGGATCAGGTTCAGCTGGCTGGTTTCCTTCAGCGCCGAATCCAGGTCTTCCAGGCTGATGCGCTTGCGCGAACGTGCGGCCAGCGCATTGCGCTTACGCGCGCTGCGCCGGTCGGCGATCTGGCGGGCGATGCGGTCTTCGTCGACGACCAGGAAGTTGTCGCCGGCGCCGGGCACCGAGGTGAAACCGATGACCTGGACCGGACGCGACGGGAACGCCTCTTCGACGTCCTCGCCGTGCTCGTCGACCATGCGGCGGACGCGGCCGTAGGCGTCACCGGCGACCACCGAGTCACCGACGCGCAGCGTGCCGCGCTGCACCAGCACCGTGGCGACCGGGCCGCGACCGCGGTCCAGGTGCGCCTCGATGGCCACACCCTGGGCCTCCATGTCGGGGTTGGCCCGCAGGTCCAGCGAAGCGTCCGCCGTCAGCAGCACGGCTTCGAGCAGACCGTCGATGTTGGTGCCCTGCTTGGCCGAGATGTCCACGAACATGGTGTCGCCGCCGTAATCCTCGGCCACCAGGTTGTACTCGGTCAGCTGCGCCCGGATCTTCTGCGGATCCGCGCCTTCCTTGTCGATCTTGTTGACCGCCACCACGATCGGCACATCAGCGGCCTGAGCGTGGTTGATGGCCTCCACCGTCTGCGGCATGACGCCGTCGTCGGCGGCGACCACGAGGATCGCGATGTCGGTGGCCTTGGCACCACGGGCACGCATGGCGGTGAACGCCTCGTGACCCGGGGTGTCGATGAACGTCACCAGACGCTCGTTGCCGTCCAGCTCGGTCAGCACCTGGTAGGCGCCGATGTGCTGGGTGATGCCACCGGCTTCGCCCTCACGGACGTTCGCCTTACGGATCGTGTCGAGCAGTCGCGTCTTACCGTGGTCGACGTGGCCCATGACGGTGACCACCGGGGGCCGGCTGGCCAGGTCGTCCTCGTCGCCGGCGTCCTCGCCGTAGGTCAGGTCGAACGACTCGAGCAGCTCGCGGTCCTCGTCCTCCGGGGACACGACCTGCACGACGTAGTTCATCTCGCTGCCCAGCAGCTCGAGGGTGTCGTCACCCACCGACTGGGTGGCGGTCACCATCTCGCCCAGGTTGAACAGCGCCTGCACCAGCGAAGCCGGGTTGGCGTTGATCTTCTCGGCGAAGTCGCTCAGCGACGCACCGCGAGCGAGGCGGATGACCTCGCCGTTGCCGTGCGGCAACCGCACGCCACCGACGATCGGGGCCTGCATGTTCTCGTATTCGGCGCGTTTTGCGCGCTTCGACTTACGGCCACGACGGGGTGCGCCACCGGGACGCCCGAAGGCACCCGCGGCACCGCCGCGCTGACCCGGACGACCGCCGCCACCGGGGCCACCGCCACCGGGAGCACCGCCACCACCGGGACGGCCACGGAAGCCACCACCGGCACCGGCACCTGCGCCACCACCGGCGCCACCGCCGCGGTAGTTACCGCCGCCACCGGCACCGCCGGGACGAGGGCCACCACCGGGACGCGGACCGCCACCGGGGCCGGGACGCGGACCACCCGGACGACCGACGGCACCCGGACGGGCACCTGGCGGACGCGGGGGCATGTTGCCCGGCGTGACACCCGGACGCGGGCCACCGCCCGGACGGGGACCACCGGCGCCGGGGCCCGGACGCGGGCCACCGGGACCGGGAGCCGGACGCGGGGCCGGGCGTTCGACCGGCTGCTGGGATGAGAACGGGTTGTTGCCGACGCGCGGAGCCCGCGGGGCCGGCTTGGGTGCGCCGGGCCGCGGACCCGGGGTTGCACCCGGGGTGGCCGGACGCGGCTGGGCCGGAGCCGCCGGGGCGGCCGACGCTGCCGGCGCGGCAGGAGCCGGGGCCTGGGGCTGCGGAGCCGCGGGCCGGGGTGCGCCGGGCTTGGGTCCACCGGGGGTCGGAGCTGCCGGTGCGGGCGCTGCGGGTGCCGGAGCAGCCGCGGCCGGGGCCGGGGCTGCAGGCGCGGCAGGTGCCGCTGCGGGGGCCGGCTTCGGGGCGCCGGGCTTCGGGGCGCCCGACGGCTTGGCGGCCGCGGGGGCGGCCGGCGCCTCGGACTTGGCGGGCTTGCCGCCGCCGAAGGCTTCACGCAACCGGCGTGCGACGGGCGCCTCCACTGTGGAGGACGCAGATTTCACGAATTCGCCCTGTTCGCTCAGTCGGGCGAGCACTTCCTTGCTGGTGACACCGAGTTCTTTTGCCAACTCGTGTACGCGTGCCTTACCTGCTGCCACTTCTCTCCTCGTCGTGAGGCGTCAGCGGTGGGTAGGCCGCGCCTCGGTTTAGCTATGACGCATGGTCATCGGGACTTCACGGTGTGCTCATGTTCTTCGCTACCTGTTCTCTTGCTGTGGCGTTCCGGGTCCGTCAGGCGGGTAAGGCACTGAAGAACTCTTCGACCGCAGAGGTGTCCGGCGAACCGGTGATGCGCAACGCTCGGGCGAATGCTCGCCGCCGAACTGCCGCGTCGAGGCACTGCTGAACCGGGTGCAACCACGCACCCCGACCCGGCAGGTTACCCGCTGAATCGACCGAGACGACGCATTTACCGTCCCCGTCGCGTACAGCTGCCACTCGAAGCAAGTCGACGGCCAGCTCTCGTTTCCGGCAGCCGATGCAGGTACGCACCGGAGCTGTCGGAGTCTCGCGCTGGATCACAGTGCAGTCTACCGTCTCGGGGCCCTTGGACTTCAATCGCGGTCGCGGCCCCGACACGCCGCCGGTAACTGCGGGTTTTGGCCTCAGCGGTCGCGGCCGGCACCGTGGCCCGTCGACCGGCCGCCGGCGTCTGCCCCCTGACCGTCTGCGTCGCTACGGATGTCGATGCGCCACCCGGTGAGACGCGCCGCCAGGCGGGCGTTCTGGCCCTCCTTGCCGATCGCCAGCGACAGCTGGAAATCGGGCACCACGACCCGCGCCGCGCGCTGCGCCTCGTCGATCACCGTCACCGACACGACCTTGGCCGGCGACAGGGCGTTGGCGACGAACTTCGCCGGGTCCTCGTCGTAGTCGATGATGTCGATCTTCTCGCCCGAGAGCTCGCTCATCACGTTGCGCACGCGCTGACCCATCGGGCCGATGCAGGCGCCCTTGGCGTTCAGCCCCGGCACGCGCGACGCGACCGCGATCTTGGACCGGTGGCCGGCCTCACGCGCCACCGCGACGATCTCGACCGACTCGTCGGCGATCTCGGGGACCTCCAGCGAGAAGAGCTTGCGCACCAGGTTCGGGTGGGTCCGCGACAGCGTGATGACGGGTTCGCGGGCGCCGCGGGTGACCCCGACGACGTAGCAGCGCACGCGGTCGCCGTGCACGTAGCTCTCCCCCGGCACCTGCTCGGCGGCCGGGATCACGCCTTCGGAGCCCTTGGCCTCCGTACCGACCCGCACCACCACGAGGCCGCGGGCGTTGGCCCGCGCGTCGCGCTGGATGACGCCGGCGACGATGTCGCCCTCACGCGCCGAGAACTCGCCGTAGTTCTTCTCGTTCTCCGCATCGCGCAACCGCTGCAGGATCACCTGACGCGCGGTGGTCGCCGCGATCCGGCCGAATCCCTCGGGGGTGTCGTCCCACTCGTGGATGACGGTCCCGTCGGTGTCGGTCTGGCGCGCGATCACCCGCACGATGCCCGACTTGCGGTCGATGTCGATGTACGCGTCGGGCTCGTGCCCTTCGGTGTGCCGGTACGCGGTCAGCAGCGCCGTCTTGATCGTGTCGACGACGACGTCGACGCTGATTCCCTTGTCCGCCTCGATGGCATGCAGTGCCGCCATGTCGATATTCATCCGTCGGCCCCCTCTCCGGTCATACCCGCCAGCTCCAGTTCCCGGCGATTGGGTGGTGAAAATTCAACCTGTACAACAGCTTTCGTAATGTCCGCGAGCGCGACGGTCTGCACCGACAGCACCCCGCGGTTGGCGACGACCAGTTGGATCGCGCTGCCGTCGTGCTCGCCCAGCCGGCCCGTCAGCGACGTGCCGTCGGCCAGGGTCAGCTCGACCTTGCGACCACGGGCGCGGCGGTAGTGCCGCTCCGCGGTCAGCGGGCGCTCCACGCCGGGCGAGGTGACCTCCAGCACATACGGCTCGGAATCGGCGGTCACCTGGTCCAGCAGCTCGGATGCGAGGCGCGAGAGGTCGGCGACGGCGTCGAGGTCCAGACCCGAGTCGCCGTCGGCCACCACGACGATGCGCGGGGGCCGCGCGGCAGCGTCCACCCGCACATCTTCGATGTCGTATCCGGCGTCCGCAAAAGCACTGCTGAGCAGCTCAAGCACTTGGCCTGTGGTCGGTAACCGACTGGGTGGCAGCGGTCGTTCCGGCGTGTCCCGGGCCACGGCGAGCTCCTCATCTTGAGTTGTGCGGACAGGGCCCCCAGAAGGGTGAACCCGGTACCAACGATACGCCAGCAGCGCATGGCCGAATGGCAATCGCGATCGCGGCACCGGAGAACATCCGGCGCCGCGGTGCCCGGCGGCCGGTGTCCGCAATGGCAGGATGTGGCTGTGCCGCACACCGAAACCACCGTCAGCCGACGGCGTGTCCTGTTGGGCACGGCGGCTCTGGCGCTGCTCGGCGGCGCGGCGTCGGCCTGCGGGTCGGCACCGCAGCGCGATCCCGCCCTGGACATCCTGACCGCCGAACTCGACCGGGCCCGTCGCGACAGCCGACTGGCCGCGTCCGCCGCCACCGGCGTACCGCCGCAACTGGCGCCGGCGCTGACGGCCGTCGCGGCACTCCGGGACGCGCACGCTCGCGCGCTGTCCGACGAACTGACCCGGATGGGCAACCCGCCGTCAGCCGCGCCGTCGTCCACCACCGAGACCTCCGCCGCCGCGTCGCCGACGCCTGGCGCCACCCCGCCGCCGGCACCCCCGACACCTCAGGAAGTCGTGGCAGCGCTGGAACAGGCCGCCGACAGTGCGGGCCGCGCTGCGGCCGGCCAATCGGGTTACCGGGCCGGGCTGCTGGCCTCGATCGCCGCCGCGTGCACGGCGGCGCACACCGTCACCCTCGCCGGACAGGCCGCGCCATGACCAGCCCGCAACCCACCCCGACCCGCCCGGGCAGCGCTGCCGACGCCGCGCTGTACGACGCGATCGCCACCGAACACGGCACCATCTACGGCTACGGCCTGGTGTCCGCGCACACCACACCCGACGTCAACGATCTGGTGGCCGAGGCCATGGCCAAGCACCGCGCCAACCGTGAAGCCGGCATCACCGCGCTGGCCGGACGGTCGGTGCCGGCTCCGCTGCCGGCCGCGGGCTATCAGCTCCCCATCGACGCGAACAATCCGGCGGACGCGAGCAAGCTGGCGCTGCAGATGGAAGAGGAGACCGCCGTCGCGTGGCGCGCCGTGGCCGAGCAGGCCACCACCACCGAGGACCGGACGCTGGCCGTCAAGGCCCTCACCGACTGCGCGGTGCTGGCCGCCCAGTGGCGCGCAGCCCTCGGCATGACGCCGGCCGTCGTGGCGTTCCCCGGCGGCGCCGAGCAGTCCTAGCCGGCAACGCCGCGGATCGCAGTCACCTGGTGACCGCAATCCGCGGCACAACGAGGGCTACGAGGCCTACCCCGCCAGCGCGGCCGTGATCGCCGCCGCGGCGCCGTCGACCGGCACCTCGGTCTTCTCACCGGTGAAGCGGTTGCGCAGCTCGACGGTGCCGTCGGCCCAGCCGCGGCCGACCACGACGATCCACGGCACACCCAGCAGCTCGGCGTCCTTGAACTTCACGCCCGGCGACGAGGTGCGGTCGTCGAGGAGCACGTCCAGGCCGAGTCGGTCGAGTTCGCCGGCCAGCTCGGTCGCGCCGGTGCGGGCTTCGGCGTCCTTGTTGGCGATGACCAGGTGCAGGTCGAACGGCGACACCGACGACGGCCAGCGCAGGCCGAGCTCGTCGTGGTGCTGCTCGGCGATCACCGCGACCATGCGCGAGACACCGATGCCGTAGGAGCCCATGGTCAGCCGCACCGGCTTGCCGTTCTCGCCGAGGACATCGGCGCTGAACGCATCGGTGTACTTGCGGCCCAGCTGAAAGACGTGCCCGATCTCGATGCCACGCGCCGACACCAGCGGCCCGGCGCCGTCGGGCGAGGGGTCACCGTCGCGGACGTCGGCGGCCTCGATGGTGCCGTCGGCGACGAAGTCGCGGCCGGCCACCATGCCGACGATGTGCTTGTTGGGCGCGTCGGCGCCGGTGATCCACGACGAACCGTCGACGATGCGCGGGTCCACCAGGAATCGAATGCCGTTCTCCAGCAAGGCTTTCGGGCCCACGTAGCCCTTCACGAGGAACGGGTTGGCGGCGAAGTCGGCGTCGTCGAGCAGCGCGTACTCGGCGGGCTCGAGCGCCGCGGCCAGGCGCTTTTCGTCGATCTCGCGGTCGCCGGGCACGCCGATGCCCAGCAGTTCCCACTCCCCGCCCGGCTGGCGCACCTTCAGCAGCACGTTCTTCAGTGTGTCGGCGGCGGTGATCTCCCGGCCAAGGCCGGCCGTGTTGGCCCACTCCACCAGGGTGGCGATGGTCGGGGCGTCCGGCGTGTCGTAGACGACGGCCTCGGGCTGGCCCTCGATCGGCAGCGAATCGGGCACCGCGGTGACGACGGCTTCGACGTTGGCCGCGTAGCCGGACTGCAGGCAGCGCACGAAGGTGTCCTCACCGACCTCGCTCTCGGCCAGGAACTCCTCGGAGGCACTGCCGCCCATGGCGCCCGACACCGCGGACACGATGACGTACTTGACCGCCAGCCGGTCGAAGATGCGCTGATAGGCCTCGCGGTGAGCGTGGTAGGCGTCCTTGAGTCCGCTGTCGTCGATGTCGAACGAGTACGAGTCCTTCATGATGAACTCGCGGCCACGGAGGATGCCGGCACGCGGGCGGGCCTCGTCGCGGTACTTGGTCTGGATTTGGTACAGCCGCAGCGGGAAGTCCTTGTAGGACGAGTACTCACCCTTGACCGTCAGGGTGAACATCTCCTCGTGGGTGGGCCCCAGCAGGTAGTCGTTCTTGCGGCGGTCCTGCAGGCGGAACAGGTTGTCGCCGTACTCGGTCCAGCGGTCGGTGGCCTCGTAGGGGGCCCGCGGCAGCAGCGCCGGGAAGAGGATCTCCTGTGCGCCGATGGCGTTCATCTCGCTGCGGATGACGTCCTCGATCTTGCGCAGCACCTTCAGGCCCAGCGGCAGCCAGCTGTACAGGCCGGGCGCGATCGGGCGGACGTAGCCGGCCCGGATCAGCAGCTTGTGGCTCGGCACTTCGGCGTCGGCGGGGTCGTCGCGCAGCGTGCGCAGGAACAGCTCGGACATGCGGGTGATCACGGGTGGCCAGCTTAATCGCGGCCCTGCCAGGTGCAGACACACACCTCGTTGCCTTCGGCGTCGGCGAGCACCCAGAACGCGGGTGCCGCTCGGTCACTGAGCAGCACCCCGCCCGCCGCCAGTGCCGCGTCGATGCGTGCGGACGCCCGGTCGTGCGGGACGTCGACGTCGAGGTGGATGCGATTGCGTTGCGGCCGTGGCACATCCATCTGCTGGAACCACAGAGCGGGGCCACGGCCGGTGGGATCGACGAGTCCCCCGCTCAGATCCGACGGCCCCGCTTCGTCGACGTAGCCGGTGACGGCCTTCCAGAACGGGCGCACCGCGGGGATGTCCATGGCGTCGATCGCGATCTCGATCGCCTGTACCGCGACATCGCCCGGCGTGGACGCCGCGCCGCGCTCGGCGAGTGATTCAGAGATGCGGCGTGCCAGCGCGATGTCGTGCGCGGTGACCCCGTCGGCCGAGCACAGCCGCATGACGATCCGGTCGGCGCGAACGTCGACGGTCAAGTGGCCCTGCGCCTCTGGGCCGGTCTCCTCGACCACCACGGCCGCGAGCGCCGCCGCCGCGGCCAAGCCGGCCACCGGCACCTCCGTGCAGACGGCACCGAGCACCAGGCGCCACCCCAGCGGGTTTACCGCATCCGAAATCTCCTGCCGCTGCATCATGATTCGGCCCCCGCGACCATGTCGAACCCCCTGGCGGTCATGCCTCATGCATAGCACTGCGGCGCGTGAGAGGTCCTCAGAGCAGCGCTTTGTTCACCACCCGCTCGTATGCGGTCTTGTCCGCCACGGTGACCGTCGGGCCGAACTGCAGGACGATGTTCATCGCCTGGAACGTGCCCGGCGTCGCTCCCGCATACCCTTCGGCCGCGCCGGTCGTGGAGAACACCAGCACCGTCACGGTGTCGGTCTCGATGGCCTCGATGCACTTGATGTCGGGGCATTTCTGCTTGGCCACATCCCGCGGGTTGGCCACCGGCAGGCCCGCGGCACCCATGTCCCGCACCACGGCCTGCGCGGTGACGGTGTTGAGGATCGGGGCGCCCGTCAGCGCACCGGCCTGTGGCCCGGGAGCCGGCGGGCGCTGGCATCCGGTGATCACCGTTGCGGCGAGCACAGCCGCCGCGATCACAGCTCGGGCTCGCATTGCAGTCATGCACCATCAATAGCAGCGCAACCTGGAGCGCCGGCCACCGGGCGAAGATGCGGACGGCCCTTACAGCGTCGGGACGGCGTGCGAGCCGGGCGGTGCCGCGGCTCCCGGCGTGCGCAGCTTGCCTGCCACCCACGGCAGCGAATCCGCGAAGGCCTCGTTGGCGAAGCCCCAGTCGTGCAGGCCGAGCAGGGCCCGGATGTCGGCGTTGATGCCGTGCTGCTGGGCGATTTCGCACAAGGTGCCGGCCGCGATGTCCTGGCCCTCCGGATTCGCCCGCGCATCGCGCGGCACACCGGGGCCGGGTGCGTGGCAGGCCGCGACGGTGCCGGGGATCTCGAACAACCCGGAGATGCCGTGGTACCGGCCGTACTGCCGCATCACGGTGCTCGGATCGAACTCGGCCCATTTGGCCGCGTCACCCCCGTAGAGCTTGGCGATGGTCTGGTCTTTGCTGCCGATATTCGGGCTCAGGTCGCCGGCGATGTCGACGAACGCGCTGAACAGGTTGGGGTGGCGCGTCGTGAGCTGCACCGCGCAGGTGCCGCCCATGGACCAGCCGACGATGCCCCACTTCTCCGGCTTGGGACTGACGCCGAAGTTCGAGATGAGATACGGAACGACCTCTTTGGTCAGGTGGACCGACGAATTGCCGTGGCTGCCGTTGACGCATTCGGTGTCGTTGTTGAACGAGCCGGTGGCGTCGGCGAAGACGAACACCGGCGCCTCACCGCCGTGGGCCGCCGCGTAGTTGTCGATCGTGGCCTTGGCGTTGCCGGCCCAGATCCAGTCCGCCGGGGTGTTCAGCTGCGAGCCGATCATCATCACCGTCGGCAGCTGCGGCGGCGGATTGCTCGCGAACCATGCCGGTGGCAGGTAGACGAGTTCGGCGCGGTGCGTGAAGTTCGATTCCTGCGAGGTGGTCACGATGGGCACCACGACACCGCGCGGCGGCCGGATGCCTTTGAGCTGCATGGCCGTGACCGTCCAGCGGTCCACCTCGTCGGGCACCTTGCCGACGGTGAACTTGTGCCACGCCACGTACGCGGTCGGGAAATACCCGACCCAGACATTCATCATCAGCAGCGCGCAGAGTGCGCACAGGGGCACCGCGAGCAGGGCCACCCCGCGGCGCCGCCAGGGGGATCCGCGCCAGCCGAGGATCAGGACCGTGGCGGCGAACCCGCCGAGCGCCGTCCAGATCCACAGCAGTACCGGGGCCGGGTCGCCGGCGATACCGAGCGAGGTGATGTACCAGTACAGACCGGCCGCGCACGCGACGCCGACCGCGAGTGCCCACGGCAGCCGGCTGATGCTCCACTGCCGCGACCGCCGCCCGACCGCACAGCACAGCGCCGCGAAAGTCAGTAGCTGGATCAGAAACGGAAGCCACCCATGCGTCAGCGACGCATGGGTGACGAACGAAGGCACGCCGATCCTCCAGGAAGCTACGTCGAGATCGAGCTACAGCTCGCCGGCGTCCAGCGCTTCCTTGGTGTCCTGCGCCGCCGCAACCTCGTCGGCGGTGTAGGTGATGAACAGCGACACCACGCCGACGATCACCGCCACCGCGGCGACCCAGAGCAGGCCGTAGGTGTAACCGTGGTCGAGGGCCGTGTGCTGCGCGGCGTTCATCTTGGCGACCGGACCGGTGGTCCCGCCGAGGTACAGCGTGCGCGACGTGATGACGGCCTGGATGACGGCCAGCACGACCGGCCCACCCAGGTTCTGCAGCATCAGCGCGATGGCCGACAGCGGGCCGATGTCGCTCAGCGCGACGCCGGCGATGGCCGAGACGGTCAGCGGCACCACGATCATGCCGATACCGAAACCACCGACGGTGATCGGGATGACGAGGTTCGGGAAGTACGGGATACCGCCGTTGAGGGTGGACCCGTAGATCATCGCGGCGAGCACCAGGATGCCGCCGGCGATCACCAGCACGCGCGGCGAGAACATCGCCACCAGCTGCGACGACAGGCCCAGACCGATGCCGAGCGCGATGACGAACGGGATGAAGCCGATGCCGGCCTTCAGCGCGCTGTAGCCCATGATGTCCTGCACGTACAGGCCGATCAGGACGGTCAGCGTGAACATCACGCCACCGGCGAGGAAGACCGCGGCGAAGGTGGCCACGCGGTTGCGGTCCCGGAACAGGCTGAACGGCACGACGGGGTGCTCGGCGCTGCGCTCGACGAACAGGAACGCCAGGAACAGCACGGCCGCCGCGGCGCCGGAGCCCAGCGTCAGCGGGGACAGCCAGCCCTTCTCCGGCCCCATCGAGAAGCCGAACACCGCCGCGGTGCAGGCCAGGGTCGCCAGGATGGCGCCGGCCGCGTCGAGCTTCATGCGCTCGCGGGACGTCTCGGTCAGCGTGGTGCGGGCCAGGTAGATCATGACGAGGCCGATCGGCACGTTCACCAGGAACGCGTAGCGCCACGAGAACACCGTCAGCGCGCCGCCGACGACGAGGCCCATCACCGAGCCGACGCCGGTCATGGCCGCGAAGATCGCGGTGGCGGCGTTTCGGGCCGGACCCTTCGGGAAGGTGGTGGCGACGAGCGCCAGGCCGGTCGGCGAGGCGATCGCCGAACCGACACCCTGCAGCAGCCGGGCGATGACCAGGGTCGTCTCGTCCCACGCGACACCGCACAGGATGGAAGCGATGGTGAAGAGCGCGACACCGACGATGAAGGTGCGCTTGCGGCCGATGGTGTCGCCGAGGCGGCCACCGAGCAGCATCAGACCACCGAACGTCAGCACATAAGCAGTGATCACCCAGCTGCGGCCGGCATCGGAAAGCCCGAGCTCGTCCTGAATCTTAGGAAGGGCAACGATGGCGACGGTGCTGTCCATCGTGGCCAGCAGCTGCATGCCACCGATGGCGATGACCGCGGAAAGAAAGCGGGGGGACGGAAGCCAAGCTGGATACCAGCTCTTTCGTTCGTCCTCGGTCTGCCCCACGTGAATCGTGAGCGGTTCGCGGCGGCTGTGTGCCATGGCGGTGCGCTCAGCGTCGTTGAGAGCCGTCATGGAAAGCTACCTTACAGTAATCTTAAGATTTCTTTAACCCTGCGAAGGCCGCGACGTCCCCGATCACGATGATCGCGGGGGGTCGGATACCCTCGGAACGGATGTCCTCCGCCGCGTCGACGAGCGTGGTCTGCAGCGTCTGCTGTGCCGCCGTCGTCCCGTGTTGAACCACCAGTACCGGTGTTTCCGCAGGTCGGCCGCCTTGCAGCAGAACCTTCGCGAAAAGCTCGATGCGCTCGACGGCCATCAGCAGCACGATCGTGCCGCGCATCGCGGCTAGTGCGTCCCAATTCACTAACGATTCCGGGTGCCCGGGCGCGACGTGGCCGCTGACCACCACGAATTCGTGCGTGACGGCCCGGTGGGTGACGGGAACGCCGGCGAGAGCCGGAACCGCTATGGCGCTGGTCACACCGGGTACGACGGTGACCGGAATGCCGGCGTCGGCGCATGCCAGCACCTCTTCATAGCCGCGCGCGAAGACGAACGGGTCACCGCCTTTGAGCCGGACCACGAACTTGCCTTCCTTGGCCCGGTCGATCAGGACAGCGTTGATCGCGTCCTGGGCCATCGCCCGGCCGTACGGAATCTTGGCGGCGTCGATCACCTCGACGTGCGGGCCGAGTTCGGCGAGCAGCTCCTGCGGGGCCAGCCGGTCGGCCACCACCACGTCGGCGTGGGCCAGCAGCCGGCGACCGCGGACGGTGATCAGCTCGGGGTCCCCCGGGCCACCGCCGACGAGCGCCACACCGCGGTAGCTGTCGGGTTCGGCGGCGTCGCCGATGGCGCCGCGCTGCAGCGCCTCGTGGATGGCGGTACGCAGCGCCGCCGAGCGCCGGTGCTCACCGCCGGCCAGCACACCGACCGTCAGGCCGTCGTACTCGAAAGACGCCGGGGTCACCGCCGATCCTTCCTGGCCGGCGTCGGCGCGGACGCAGAAGATTCGGCGCCGGTCGGCTTCCGCGGCCACCGCGGCGTTGACGGCGTCATCGTCGGTCGCGGCCAGGACGTACCAGGCACCGTCGAGATCGTCGTTCTGGAATTCCCGCGAGATAAAGGTGATGCCGGTGCCGTCGGGGTTGTCGACGAGTGCTTCGACCACCGGGGTCGCGGCGGGTGCCACGACGTGGACGTCGGCGCCGCTGGCGATCAGCAGCGGCAGGCGGCGCTGGGCGACGCTGCCGGCACCCACGACCACGACCTTCTTGCCGGACAGATGCAGCCCCACGAGGTAGGCATGCTGGGACGTCATTTTGCTCCTCGCGTGCGCAGTATCACTCGGCGAGTTTAGTTGCCGCCGATACGAACCGATGCACCGAGTGCGGATGCGCGGCCGGATGGGTGTGCAGGTAGCCCGCGTGCACGCCGCCGCGGACGGCCCCGTCGTGCACGGCGGCCTGCCCAGCGCCCCGGAAAACCCAAGCCGGCTGCTGCTGCTCGGTGAATTCGACTGTGGTGCGGTGAAATTCGTGGCCGGTGACGCGCTCCCCCGCGGTGTGCATGCTGGAGTCGACCGTCGCCACGGCATCGCGGTAGCCGAGGGTCAGCCGCTCGGTGAAGCGCGCCGAGCCGGGCAGCACGCCACACATGGGGTGCCCGTCGAGGTCGTCGACCAGGTAGGTGAGGCCGGCACACTCGGCATGCACCGGCGCGCCGGCGGCCGCCAGCGCGGCAATTTGTTCGCGGACAACGGCATTGGCCGACAGTTCCGCGGTGAACTGCTCGGGGAAACCACCGGGTATGACGAGCGCCTGCGTGCCATCCGGCAGTGGGTCGGTGAGTGGGTCGAACGCCACGACCTCGGCGCCGGCCATCTCGAGCAGCTCGGCGTGCTCGGCGTACCCGAAACTGAAGGCCTTGCCGGCGGCGAGCGCAACGGTTGCGGCCGGACCGGACTCCGGCTCGGGAGCCCACTGCGGTTCAAGAGTGCCGATCCCGGCACACCGGGCCACCGCCTCGATGTCGACGTGGCGGGCGACGAGCTCGGTCATGACGTCGACGGCCTCGTGCGCCCGGCGGCCGTGTTCGACGGCGGTGACCAGGCCGAGATGCCGCGACGGAATCTCCAGTCCGCTGTTGCGCGGGATGGCGCCGAACACCGGGACGCCCGCCTGCTCGCAGGCCTGCCGCAGGACCTCTTCGTGCCGCGGCGAGCCGACCTTGTTGAGGATCACCCCGGCGATCCGCACGGCTCGGTCGAACGTCGAAAAGCCGTGCAGCAGAGCGGCAATGCTCTGGCTCTGTCCCCGGGCATCGACGACCAGCACCACCGGCGCGCCGAGCAGCCCGGCGACGTGGGCGGTCGACCCGGGCGCCGGCGACATCGGCTGCTCGGTGATGCGGCCGTCGAACAGGCCCATGACGCCCTCGATGACGGTGACGTCGGCGCCCGCGCTGCCGTGCCGGTAGAGCGGACCGATCAGCTCGGCGCCGACGAGGACCGGGTCCAGGTTGCGGCCCGGCCGGCCGGTGGCCAGCGCGTGATAGCCGGGGTCGATGAAGTCGGGGCCGACCTTCGCGGCGCTCACCGTGTGGCCGGCGCGGCGCAGGGCACCCATCAGGCCGGTGGCCACGGTCGTCTTGCCGCTGCCCGACGCCGGCGCCGCGATCACGACCGCCGGGACGGGATTCGTAATCACTTCGTCCCCGCGGGAGAACTCACCATTCGATGCCGCGCTGGCCCTTGCGGCCCGCGTCCATCGGGTGCTTGACCTTGGTCATCTCGGTCACGAGATCGGCGGCGTCGAGGAGCTGCGGCGGGGCGTCGCGGCCGGTGATGACGACGTGTTGGGTGCCGGGGCGCTGGGTCAGCGTCGACACCACCTCGTCGATGTCCAGCCAGCCCCACTTGAGCGGGTAGGTGAACTCGTCCAGTACGTAGAAGTCGTGCTGCTCGGCGGCCAGCCGCCGCGAGATCTCGGCCCAGCCTTCGACGGCCGCGGCGGCGTGGTCCTCGTCGGAGCCCTGCCGGCGCGTCCACGACCAGCCCGAGCCCATCTTGTGCCACTGCACCGGTCCCCCGATGCCCTGCTCGTCGTGCAGGCGGCCGAGCGTCTGGAATGCCGCTTCCTCGCCCACCTTCCACTTGGCGCTCTTGACGAACTGGAACACCGCGACGTCGAACCCCTGGTTCCAGGCGCGCAGCGCCATCCCGAAGGCGGCAGTGGACTTTCCCTTGCCCGGCCCGGTGTGCACGGCCAGGATCGGCGCGTTGCGCCGCGCCTTGGTGGTCAGTCCGTCGTTGGGGACGACGAGTGGTTGTCCTTGTGGCATAACAGTTTCCTTACGCGGCGGCTTGCCCGGCCCGGACCACACGGGCCAGGTTGTCGGCGCGCAGCTGCGCCAGTTGCACGGCGGCCGCACCGAGCTGGCCGGCCAACTGCTGCGCCAATCCCAGTCGAATATAAGAGGTTTCGCAATCGACGACGACGGCGGCCGCACCCTCGGCGACGAGGAGGCCCGCTGCGGTCCGGGTCCGGCCGAGTGGATCGGGGCCACCAGTGGCGCGGCCGTCGGTCAGCACGACCACCAGCGGGCGACGGGCCCGGTCCCGGGTCTTCTCGCGCAGCACGACATCCCGCGCGGCCAGGAGCCCCTGCGCCAGCGGCGTTTTCCCGCCGGTGTCGAAACGGGCCAGGCGCCGGCTCGCGATGTGCACCGACGACGTCGGCGGCAACAGCAGGGCGGCCTCGGCGCCACGGAAGGTGACGACGGCGACCTTGTCGCGGCGTTGGTAGGCATCACGCAGCAGGGACAGCGTCGCGCCGCTGACCGCGGACATGCGGTCCCGCGCGGCCATGGAGCCCGACGCGTCGACCACGAAGATCACCAGATTGCCTTCGCGCCCTTCGCGAATCGCGTGGCGGACGTCGCTGGGGGCCACCTGCAGGCGCCCGGCCTGTGGCCTGCGGTCGGCCGCGGCGAGCAGCGTGCCGAACACATGCACGCCGTGTCCGGCCTGGGCGTCGTCGGTCGCCGAGATCGGGGTGCCGGTGCGGTTGCGCGCCCGCGACCGCCGACCGGGAGCGCCCTCCCCGACGCCGGGCACCACCAGCGCCCGGGTCCGGAACGTCGCCGACGGCGGCGCGCTGGGCCGCGACGCGCTGCCGGGCCCGGCCGAGCTTCCTTGCGGCGCCGCCTCTTCCGAGCTGTCCGCCGAGACGCCGCCGCCCGGCGGATCGGGTTCGGGGTCCGGCTCCGGCTCCGGCTGCGCTTCGGCTTCGGCCTGCGCCATGGCGTCGTCGAGCTGCTGCGGGTCCAGGCCCGGGTCGTCGAAGGGGTCGCGACGGCGCCGGTGCGGCAACGCGAGTTCCGCGGCGACCCGGACGTCCTCCGCATCCACCGCGGACGCGCCGCGCCAGGCGGCGTGGGCGACGGCCGTGCGGGCCACCACCAGATCGGCACGCATGCCGTCGACTTCGAACGCCGCGCACAGCGCCGCGATCCGGCGCAACTCGTTGTCCGGCAACGACACCGACGCCACCGCGGCGCGCGCCTTGGCGATCCGGCCGGCCAGCTCGGCGTCATCGACGGCGTACCGCTCGGCGAAACCGGCCGGGTCGGCCTCGTAGGACATGCGGCGCCGGATCACCTCGACCCGGACGTCGACGTCCCGGGAGGCGTAGACGTCGACGGTCAATCCGAAACGGTCGAGCAGCTGCGGACGCAGCTCGCCCTCCTCCGGATTCATGGTGCCCACCAACATGAATCGGGCCTCGTGCGAATGCGAGACGCCATCGCGCTCGATGTGCACGCGACCCATGGCGGCGGCATCCAGCAGCACGTCGACCAGGTGGTCGTGCAGCAGGTTCACCTCGTCGACGTACAGGACGCCGCCGTGCGCGCGGGCCAGCAGGCCGGGCGAGAAGGCGTGTTCGCCGTCGCGCAACACCTTCTGCAGGTCGATCGACCCGACCACGCGGTCCTCGGTCGCCCCGATCGGCAGTTCCACCAGTCGGGCGTCGGCGTCCACGGCGGCCAGTACCTCGGCCAGACCACGCACCGCGGTGGATTTCGCGGTGCCCTTCTCGCCGCGGATCAGCACGCCGCCGATATCGGGACGCACCGCGCACAGGATGAGCGCCAGCCGGAGCTGGTCCTGGCCCACCAGCGCGCTGAACGGATAGGTCACTACTGCTGCCCCGCTCCCAGACCTGGTCTGATCATCGGCACATGCGGTATGCCGTCCTCCAGAAATTCCTCACCGTCGCGGACGAATCCGTGGCGGGCGTACATGTCCTCGAGATAGGTCTGGGCGTCGATCCGGCAGGGGTAGGTACCCACCTCGGCCAGGGCCGCCTGCATCAACCGGGTGGTGTGGCCCTGCCCCCGGTCGCTGCGTTTGGTACACACCCGGCCGATGCGGAACACCTTCTCACCGCCGGGATGTTCCTCCATCAGCCGCAGCGTCGAGATGACTTCTCCGTCAGGGCTTTCCAGCCAGAAGTGCCGGGTTTCCGCCAGCAGGTCGCGACCGTCGAGTTCGGGGTACGGGCACGCCTGCTCGACCACGAAGACCTCGACCCGCAACTTGAGCAGCTCGTAAAGCGTTGCGGCATCGAGATCCTTGGCCCAGCTGCGCCTCGGCGCGACCGTCATGCGCGATCAGGCCGGCTGGTCGAGCTTGAGCACCTTGGTCCCCCAGTCCCACACCTCGCGGTACAGCTTGGGTTCGCCGGACAGGCTCACGCCCAGCGACGGCACCATCTCCTTGAGCTTGGGCAGCCAGGTCTGGTAGCGGTCGCCGAAGCAGCGCTCGAGCACCTCGATCATGGCCGGCACCGCGGTGGAGGCGCCCGGCGACGCACCGAGCAGACCGGCGATCCGGCCGTCCTCGGCGGTCAGGACCGTGGTGCCGAACTCCAGCACGCCACCGATGCCCTTGCGGCGGATCACCTGCACGCGCTGACCCGCGACATCCAGCTCCCAGTCGGAATCGACTGCGCTGGGGGCGAATTCGCGCAGCGAATCGACCCGCTCACCCTCGCTGAGGGCCAGCTGCTCGAGCAGGTACTTCACCAGGCCCAATTCGGTGACGCCCACACCGAGCATCGACGCGAGGTTGTTGGGCTTGACCGACAACGGCAGGTCGGTGATCGAGCCCTGCTTCAGGAACTTCGGCGACCAGCCGGCGAACGGCCCGAACAGCAGCCAGGACTGGCCGTTGATGATGCGGGTGTCCAAGTGCGGCACCGACATCGGCGGGGCGCCGACCGATGCCTGGCCGTACACCTTGGCCTGGTGCTTGACCGTCAGGTCCTGGTTGTCGGTGCGCAGGAACGCGCCGCCGACCGGGAAACCGCCGAAGCCCTTGGCCTCGGGGATGCCGGCCTTCTGCAGCAGGTGCAGCGCACCGCCACCGGCGCCGAGGAACACGAACTTGGCGTTGATCTTCTGCCGGTCGCCGGTGCGCCGGTTCACGACGCCCAGCTTCCAGCTGCCGTCGGACTGCTTGCTGAGGTTGGTCACCTCGTGCCCGAACAGCGTCTCCATGCCGCGCTGCGCGGCGAACCCGATGAGCTGCTTGGACAGTGAACCGAAGTCGACGTCGGTGCCGTCGGTGGTCCAGTTCAGTGCGACCGGGTCACTGAAGTCGCGCTGCTCGGCCATGAACGGCAGCCGGCGGGCGAACTCGTCCTTGTCGTCGATGTACTCCATGGTGGCGAACAGCGGGTTGGTCACCAGCGTCTCGCGCCGCTTGCGCAGGTAGTCGATGCTGTCGGCACCGTGCACGAAGCTGACATGCGGGATGGGGTTGAGGAAGCTCTTGACGTCCGGCAGCACCCCGTTCTCCACGGCGTACGCCCAGAACTGCCGCGTCACCTGGAACTGCTCGTTGACGGTGACGGCCTTCTTGATGTCGATGGTGCCGTCGGAGTTCTGCGGCGTGTAGTTGAGCTCGCACAGCGCCGAGTGGCCGGTGCCCGCGTTGTTCCACGGATCGCTGCTCTCGGCGGCGGCGCCGTCGAGGCGCTCGATCATGGTGATGGACCACTCCGGCTCGAGCAGCCGGATCAGTGCCCCGAGAGTGGCGCTCATGATCCCCGCGCCCACGAGGACGACGTCGGTCTGTGCGCTCCCAGCTACGTTTGCATTCGACACGTGATCGCTCGTCCTTCGCACTCGGGTTACCCGCCGGTATTGACGGATGCTCGGTGCTCAAGGTTATCGCGACCGCTTTCGCCGCTGACGCGCTATCTCCTCCCATCGACCATGATGTTCGTCGCAGTTAGGGTTGAACACGTGACGCCGCAGGAGCCACAGGGACAACCCGAGTGGCAGCCGGACGTGCTGCCCGGGTACTGGCAGCAGACCATCGCACTGGGTCCCGACCCCGACGGCGAGGGCGACCTGGTCGCCACCGTCGTGCGGCGCGGTGAGCCGGGCCGGGCCGAGCACGCCGTGCTGGTGGTCCACGGCTACACCGACTACTTCTTCCACACCGAGCTCGCCGACCGGTTCGCCGCCCGCGGCATCGCCTTCTACGCCATCGACCTGCACAAATGCGGGCGCTCGCGGCGCCCCGGACAGACCCCGCACTTCACCACCGATCTGGCGTCCTATTACGACGAACTCCGTCGGGCGCTGCAGCTCGTCGGCGCGGACACCGCCGGCGCGCGGGTGTGCCTGTACGGCCACTCCGCCGGCGGACTGATCGCGACGCTGTTCACCGACCGCCTGCGCCGCGACGGCGCGCTGGCGGCGCACCGGGTGACGGGCCTGATCCTCAACAGCCCGTTCTTCGATCTGCACGGGCCGGCCGCGCTGCGCTCGGCGCCGGTGTCCGGCACGCTGCGGGCCCTGGCCCGGTTCCGCAAACTGGCGGTGATCCGCAAACCGACCGAGGGCGGCTACGGCACGAGCCTGCACCGCGACCACGGCGGGGAATTCGACTACAACCTGGACTGGAAACCGTTGGGCGGCTTCCCGGTCACCGTCGGCTGGATCAACGCCATCCGCCGTGGACAGCTGCAGCTGCATCGCGGCCTCGACGTCGGGGTGCCGAACCTGATCCTGCGGTCGGACCACACGGTCGCCGAGACCACGACCGCGGCCCGCATGGAGCGCGGCGACGCGGTGCTGGACGTCAGCCAGATCGCCCGCTGGGCGGGGTGTGTCGGCAACCGCAGCACCATCGTCCCGGTCACCGACGCCAAACACGACGTGTTCCTCTCACTGCCGGAGCCGCGTGCCGTCGCGTTCGGCGAGCTGAACCACTGGCTGGATTGGTATCTCCCCCAAGCGGTCTCCCACACCACCCAACACGAACAGGCCTGACGTCATGGAGCACTACGACCTGACCATCATCGGAACCGGCTCGGGCAACAGCGTGCTCGACGAGCGGTACGACGGCCTGAAGGTCGCGATCTGCGAGCAGGGCAAGTTCGGTGGCACCTGCCTGAACGTCGGCTGCATCCCGACCAAGATGTTCGTCTACGCCGCCGACGTGGCCCAGACCATCCGGCACAGCGCCACTTTCGGCGTCGACTCGCACATCGACGGGGTGCGCTGGCCGGACATCGTCGAGCGCGTCTTCGGCCGGATCGACCCGATCGCGGCCGGTGGCGAGGACTACCGCCGCGGCCTGCCGAACGTCACGGTCTACGGCAGCCACACCCGCTTCGGGCCGACGCTGCCCGACGGCACCTACACGTTGCGGACCGCCGACGGCGACGAGTTCAGCTCCGACCGGGTGGTCATCGCCGCGGGCTCGCGCAGCTGGATTCCCCCGAACATCGCCGGCTCCGGTGTCCCCTACTTCACCAGCGACGACATCATGCGCATCCCGGCGCTGCCCGAGCATCTGGTGATCATCGGCGGCGGGTTCATCTCGGTGGAGTTCGCGCACGTGTTCTCGTCGCTCGGATCGAAGGTGACGATCGTCCTTCGTGGCGACCGGCTGCTGCGGCGCTGCGACGAGGAGATCTGCCGGCGGTTCAGCGCGGTGGTCGGCAAGAAATGGGACCTGCGCACGCAGGAGAACGTCGTCGGCGCCCAGCGCGACGGTGACGGCGTCGTGCTCGAGTTCGACGACGGCGAGACGCTGCGCGCCGACGCCCTGCTGGTCGCCACGGGCCGGGTGCCCAACGGCGACCTGCTCGACGTGCAGCTGGCCGGCGTGGTTCTCGACGATGACGGCTACGTCGTCGTCGACGAGTTCCAACGCACCACGGCGCGTGGGATTTTCGCGCTGGGTGACGTATCGTCGCGCCACCAGCTCAAGCACGTGGCCAACCACGAGGCGCGGACGGTGAAGGAGAACCTGCTGCGCGACTGGGACGGCGAGCTGGTGGCCAGCGACCACCGGTTCATTCCCGCTGCGGTGTTCACCGATCCGCAGGTCGCGATGGTCGGCATGAACGAAGCCGAGGCGCGGGAAGCGGGCTTCGACGTCGTGGTCAAGGTGCAGGAGTACGGCGACACCGCGTACGGCTGGGCCATGGAAGACACGACGGGCATCGTCAAACTGATCGGCGAGCGCGGCACCGGGCGGATTCTGGGCGCGCACCTGATGGGTTATCAGGCGTCGTCGCTGATTCAGCCCCTGATCCAGGCGATGTCGTTCGGGCAGACGGCGCAGGACGTGGCCCGCGGGCAGTACTGGATTCACCCTGCGCTGCCCGAGGTGATCGAAAACGCGCTGCTGGGCTTGAGCTAGCTGTCAGCCGGGCTGAGCCGGGCCGTCCACTTCTCCTCGATCCGGCCCCACCGCCACACCAGCAGCGCCACCACCCAGGTGACGACGAACAGCCCGACGATGCCGAATCCGACGGTGTTCAGGTCGATTCCGCCGATCCACGCCCAGACGCCGCCGGACCAGCCCAGCTCCTCGGCCAGCAGGCCCAGCAATTCGATGGTGCCGATCACCAGCGCCACCATGACCGACAACCCGGTGATGGTGATGTTGTAGTAGACCTTGCGCACCGGCCGGGCCAGCGCCCAGCCGTACGCGACATTCATGAACGCGCCGTCGACGGTGTCCAGCAGGCTCATCCCGGCCGCGAAGAGCACCGGCAGACAAAGGATTGCGTACCAGGGCAGTCCGGCCGAGGCGCCGGTCCCCGCCAGCACCAGCAGCGCCACCTCGGTGGCGGTGTCGAAGCCGAGGCCGAACAGCGCGCCGAGCGGATACATCTGCCACGGCTTGCTGATGGTGCGGGTGAACCGGCGCAGGATGCGGTTCATGAACCCGCGGTTGTTGAGTTGATGTTCGAGTGCGGCCTCGTCGTACTCACCGCGGCGCATCCGCATGAACACCTGCAGGATGCCCACCAGGACAACGACATTGATGGCCGCGATCAGGTACAGGAAGAAGCCCGAGACGCCGGCGCCGATGAGCCCGGTGTACCGGTGCAGCATCGACGAATCGTCCTGCAGCGGACCGACGATCGACGTGATGCCCAGCGACAGCAGCAGGGCCAGGCCGAACACGATGGTCGAATGCCCGAGCGAGAAGAAGAATCCGACGCTGAGCGGCCGGCTGCCACTGCGACCCTGCGGGGCAACGGCGTTGTCCGCCATGAGCTTGCGGGTGGTGTTGTCGATGGCGGCGATGTGGTCGGCATCGAACGCGTGCCGCAGGCCCAGGGTGTACGCGGTGAGGCCGACTCCGATGCCGAGCGCCGTCCCGCCGACGGTGTGGTGCTCGGGTACGACGACGAGGATCAGGGTCCCCCAGCCGATGACGTGCAGTGCGGCGATGACGCCGAACATCGCCGCCAGCCGCCCCCAATCCTGACCGGACAACGAAAGCCGCATGCGGTTCAGTCTCCCTCAGCTCAGCAGTTCGCGTATGTCGGAGGCGGTGATTGCGGTGCCGAACATGTCGCCGTCGTCGATCACGGCGGCGAACAGCGCGCGCTTGCGCTCTTGCAGCGCGATGACCTTTTCCTCGATCGTGTTCTCGGACACCAGCCGATAGACGTTCACCGGGCGCTGCTGGCCGATGCGGTGCGCCCGGTCGACGGCCTGCGCTTCGGCGGCCGGGCTCCACCACGGGTCGCACAGGAAGCAGTAGTCGGCGGCGGTGAGGTTCAGTCCGAAACCGCCGGCTTTGAGACTGATCAGGAACACCTTGGTCCGGCCGGCGCTGAAGTCGTCGATGGCCTGCGCCCGGCTCCGTGCGTCCACCGACCCGTCCAGGTAGCTGTACTCGATCCCGGCCGCGTCCAGGCGGTCGCGCAGGATCGCCAGAAAACCGGTGAACTGGCTGAACACCAGCGCGCTGTGGTCCTCGGCGACCAGCTGGTCCAGTTGTTCGATCAGGAAGTCCACCTTGGTGGACCCGGCCTCCATGGTCTCGGCATCGACGAGCCCGGGGTGCAGGCTGAGCTGGCGCAACAGCGTGAGTGACCGGAAGATCTGGAAGCGGTTCTTCTCCCACTCCCCCAGCAGGCCGAGCACCTTCTGCCGCTCGCGCGCCAGCCGGGTGTCGTAGATCTTGCGGTGTCTGGCCGACAGTTCGATGGCCAGCACCTGCTCCTGCTTGGGCGGCAGCTCCTTGACGACCTGATCCTTGGTGCGGCGCAACAACACCGGCTTGATGCGCCGCCGCAGCAGCGCCAGCCGTCCGGGCTCGCCGTCGGACTCGATGGGCTTACGGAAGTAGCGCTCGAAAATCTTGGGGCTGGGGAACAGACCGGGCACCGTGATCGACAGCAGCGACCACAGCTCCATCAGGTTGTTCTCCATCGGGGTGCCGGTGATGGCCAGTTTGAACGGCGCATCGAGACGACGCGCGCACTGGTGCGTCTTGCTGTGATGATTCTTGACAAATTGCGCCTCGTCGAGAATCATTCCGGCCCAAGCGATTTCCCGATACCGGTCGTTGTCGATCCGCAGCAGCGTGTAGGTCGTGACGACGATGTCGGCCGCCGCGACCTGCTCGGCGATGGGCACCGCGCCGCGCGCTTCGGTACTCGAGACGACGACGGTGGTGAGCCCGGGCGCGAATTTCGCACACTCCGCCGCCCAGTTGGATGCCACGCTGGTCGGCGCGACGACGAGAAACTTGCCCGCGCCCTGCTCGACGGCGCGACTGATCAGGGCCAGGGTCTGCACCGTCTTGCCGAGACCCATGTCGTCGCCCAGCACACCGCCGAGTCCGTTGTCCCACAGGAACGCCAGCCAATTGAGCCCGTCGCGCTGATAGTCGCGCAGCTCGGCCTGCAGTCCGGCCGGCGTGGGCACCGAAACCGGCGGCTGCGCCGCGGCCAGCCGCGCCATGTTGTCGCGCCACTGCGCCAGTTCTCGGTCGACGACGCCGAGGCCCAGCAGCTCGTCCCACAATGTCGCGTTCAGCGATGACGCGTTGACCCGGTCGCCGTCGAGCTCCCCCAGCGCCTGGGCCTCTTCGATCAGGGCCCGGAGCTTGAGCAGTTCGGGGGTGTCGAGCCGGAAGTAGACGCCGTTCGACAGCAGCATGTGGGTGGCACCGGACGCCAGTTCGGCGATGACGGCCGACAGCGCGACGGGGTAACCGTCGACATCGATGGTGATGTGCAGGTCGAACCAGTCCTGCGCCGGCGCCTCGTCGGAGGACGCGGCACCGAACCCCAGTTGCGCCCCGGCGACCGAGCGCCGGAATGCCGCGGCCCGCTCGTCGATCTCGACGATCAGCTGTTCGTACCCGGCGAGCTGCGGCAGCACCTCGTGGCACAGCACCGCGATCTGCGGCAGGGACAGCCGGCGCGACAGCAGCAGCGAGGCCAGTGGGTCCTCCTGCGCCGACAGTCCCGAAATCAGTTCCAGCGCGGGCGCGATGGCCCGCCACATCGCATCCTCGGCGGCGTTGTCCCGGATGCCGCTCGTGCGGGTGACGCCCGCCGCGTCGAACTCCTGGCGCCGGCCGTTCACCTCGTACCGGGTGCGCCACTTCACGCGACCGTCAACCTCGTCGGCCGCGATGCTCAGTACGGGCAACGGCCCCACGATGTCCGGTTCGGCGAACAGACCCTCCGGCATGTCGACGGGCACCGTCCGGCGCAGCTGCGGCAGCACGTCCGTCGCGAACTCCGAGAGCGCCTCGGGCGGAATCTGTACCTTCTCGTCGTTCGCGATCAACTTGAGCAGCGTGGGACCGGGTACCGGCGCGAAAGCCCCGAGATGCAGGATGCCGTCCACCAATTGATGGATGCCGTGGGGTGTGGGTGCGCCCACGAGCCCGACGCCTTCGGGCGCCCGCGGCTCGCCGTCGACGACGAGCACCGTCGACATCTGCGCACCGCCGGTGTCGGAGACGGTGAAGTCCAGCCGCAACTGGACGTCCTTGGCGAGCTCCACCGCCCGGATGCCCGCTCCCGGGATGAGCGTGACGCCGGCCTCGACCGCTGTGTCGAGATCATTCCAAAAGCTCTGTCCCACAGCGGAAAGCACCAACTGGTCGCTGCTGTACGGATAGTAGCCGGGGACGGCGAGCACCAGCGCCCGCAGCGCGTTGTACTGCTGCCGGTCGAACTCGCCCGGGTCGGCGGTGTCGAACAGGCGCCGCCAGCTGATCCCGCTCTTGATCCAGTTTCCGCGCTTGCCGACCGTCAACGTCCGGAGCGTCGCGATGGGCGTCGTGTGATACCGCCCCGCCGGCAGCATCCCGAACTCGAGCGCCAACGGCTTACCGGCGGCGTCGGTATCGGCATCGGTCATCTCGTGCAACAGCGAACCCAGCACCACTTGCCAGCGTTGCGGGGCCGTCCGGTCAGGTGCGCTCGGGATCGCCGCCAACAGCAGCGCGACGGCATGCTTGCAGTAGCGCCCCACCGGGCAGGTGCAGACCGTGTACTCGATCTCCAGGCCGGTGCGGGGACCCGACAACGCCACTTCGACGTCGTAGTACTCGGACTTCGAACCCAGGCACGAGCCGGTGAGCGTCCCGTCGACGGCGTCGTACCGAGCAGCGACCACCCGACCCTGGTTCGCGTAGGTCTCGCCGCGCGCCAGCGTCTGGGCGTTGAAGGCGCGAAGCACCTCGTGGGGCGCGAGCGCCAGCCCGGCCGTCGAGTCCGTGCCTTCCATGTCGTCACGATAACGGCCGGGACCGACAGGGGCAGTTCCCGTCGCTTCGCTCGCCCCTAGCGGCAGTTCCCGTCGCTCCGCTCGCCCCTAGTAGGCGGTCACCAGGTACTGCTGCGCAGCACGATCTCGTTCGCCACCTGGGCGGTGAACTCCTCGGCACTGCGCCGGCCCATCAGCTCCGACAGCCGGAACTCGCCGTAGATGAAGCGTTGTCCGGCCTGCGCCCGTGCGCGGGCATCGGCGCTGGTTACGACGACGGTGGTGTTGATCTCCACCGGCGGGCACCCGTCGCCCGCTGCCCCGTCGGCGCGCGGATGGCTGCCGTCGACGGCCACCAGGGCGGTGAACCGGTCCAGCCGAGTGGCCGCCAGCCGCCAGGCCAGCTCGCCCGCGCTGCGGTCGGCGAACAACAACGCCCACTTCACCCCGAGCGTATCCAGTATGCCGACAACCGAATTCACGGTCAGCCGGTCGTCGGCCTCGATCACCACGGTGCGCAGCGAAGCGGTGTGGAGCAGCTCGCACAGGGCGCCCGTCGCCTGCTTGGTCGTGAGCATGACGACTGTCGTGGCGGCGTCGGGGCCAGACACGTCGACGGTGGCGCCGAAACCGTCGACGGTCGGGATGATTGGCATGACGCCACCGTAGCGAACGTAACCGGACCGCAGGTACCGATATTCAGCAGCCGCCACCACCGCCGCCTCCGCAGCCACCGCCGCCCCCGCAACCTCCACCACCGCAGCCGCCGCCCCCGCCGCAGCCGCTCGAGCCACCGCTGTCCAAGAATCCGGCGCCCCACCCGCCGTCGGAACCCGCGCCCACGCCATAGGCCGCAGCACCACGGCGGCCCGCACCACGGCGGCGCGCTGCACGACGGCGGCGCGAGCGCCAGGCCGCGAAGATGTGCATTCCGAGGATGGACCCGACGACCAAAAGGGACACGATCATCGGCACCCACGAAGAATCACTGTCGGCGGTGTCCGCCATTCCGATTTCGGCTACGACGCTGACAACGTTCATGGTTTCGTCCGCTCTCTTGCCGCTCAGGCCGTCGGCCGCGAGTACAGCGTGTCCGTCATGACGACGACATCGCAGGAATGGCCGGCCAGTGCCACGGCGAACGTGAATTCAGTTGGGCTCCACCCGGACCCGAGGGAACCGAAAGCAACGAGTACGCCGGCCACGACGGCGACCGTCGCCTGGGCGAATAAGGTGTTCGGGTACATCGTGACCTCCTCAGGTCTGTTGGTGAGCACATGGTTTCCGCGCGCCGGGTCCACCGGAATGCTCCGCGGCGCGCGCCGGGCCTTTCCTTGCACGATCCTCAGATTCACTGCGAAATCAGCGGGTTCACCGAGCCCGCGCCCTACCATCGGCCCATGCGCGTGCTGCTCGTCGAGGACGATCAGGGGGTCGCCGCTGCACTGGTCGAGCTGCTGGAACAGACGGGGCTCACCGTCACCCACACCACCCGCGGCGACGACGCGCTCAATCGCGTCAAGGGCTGCGACCTGGTGTTACTGGATTTGGGCCTGCCCGACATGGACGGGCTGGACGTCCTTCGCACACTGCGCCGGGCGTCGACCGCGCCGGTCATCATCATGACGGCACGCGACAGCGACGGCGCCGTGGTGCTGGGGCTGCGCGCCGGGGCCGACGACTACCTGGTCAAGCCCGTCCGAAAGGCGGTGCTGCTGGCCCGGATCGAGGCCGTCATGCGGCGAGTGCAGCGCAGCACCGGTCCCGTCGCGCGCCCGCCCGTGGTGGCCGGGCCGGTGACCATCGATCGCGACCGGCACGAGGTGACCGTGGCCGGCCAGACACAGGCGCTGACCAAGACCGAGTACCAGATTCTGGCCACGCTGGCTGCCCGTCAGGGTGAGGCGGTCAGCCGTGAAGAGGTGATGCTCGAGTGCTGGGGCACCGCGGTGGTGGGCCGCTCCCGGTCCCTGGATTTCTTCGTGGGCCAGATTCGGTCCAAGCTGGCCGGAATACCGCTGCACACCGTGCGTGGCTTCGGTTACCGGTTGGATCACTGACGTGGGTCTGCGGGTTCGTGCGCTGCTGATGACGCTGCTGCTCATCGCGACGGCGGCGTTGGCGATCCCGCTTGCCCTGAGCCTGGCCGACCACCGCACCAACGTGCTGCACACCGAACGCGAGCGGCAACTGACGACGCTGGCCGACGTCGCTGCCAGCGCGGGCGCACTCGACACCGAACTGGTCGAGCGTTACCACCGGGTGTACGGCGAAGGCGTGCTGATCGTCGACGCGGACGGCCGGACGCTCGCCGCCGCCGGGTTGTCGGTCACCGATCCCGGGGTGACGACGGCCGCCGAGCGCGCGCTGTCCGACGCTCCCGCCGCACCGCGGAGCCGGATCATGCCGTGGGACCGGCGACCGATGCTGCAGGCCAAGGGAATTCGGCGCAACGGCGAGCTGGTCGGAGCGGTGGTCCTGGGCGTCGACCCGGCCACCGCCGCACACGACATCACCGTGGACTGGTTGTGGATCGCGGCGGGCTGCATCGTGTTGCTCGGGGTTGCGGCCGTCACCGCGCAGAGCGTGACCCGGTGGGTGCTGCGGCCGCTGGTCGGGCTGGAGCGGGCCGTCGAGGACATGGCCGGCGGCATCGCCGGCCAGCCGGCTCACGTGTCGGGACCGCCTGAGCTGCGGCGCTTCACGTCGGCGTTCAACGCCATGGCGCAGGCGGTGCACGCCTCGCTCGATCATCAACGCCGGCTGATCGCCGACGCCTCCCACCAGTTGCGCAACCCACTGGCCGCAGTGCGGCTGCGCGCCGACACCCTCGAAGACCACGTCGCCGCATCGGGGCGCCCGACCTACGACTCGATGTCGGCGGAGCTGGACCGGTTGGAGAACCTGCTGGCCCAGTTGCTCCGCCTGGCGCGCGCCGAGGAGGCCAGCCACAGCCACCGTTCCGGTCTGGTTGCGGCAGTGCATGATTCGACAGATCTGGACAGCGTCGTCGAGCAGCGGCTGGACTTCTGGCAGACCAACGCAGACGCCGATGACCAGCGGCTGCGCTTCGAGACCGCCCACCCCCACCTCGCCGTCCGGATGCCGCGCCACGATGTCGAGCAACTCTTGGACATCGCACTGGACAACGCCTTGCGCTACTCCGGTACGGGCACCACCGTCACCGTGTCGACGGTGCCCACCGACGCCGGCATCGATCTCACCGTCAGCGACAACGGCCCCGGCCTACCCGCCGACACCGTCGCGCGGGCGGCCACCCGGTTCTGGCGCGGGCACGACGACAGCCAGGGCACCGGCCTCGGCCTGGCCATCGCCACCGAAATCGCCGCCGCACACGGCGGATCGGCATCGGTCGAGCGGTCCCCCGACGGCGGTCTCGCGGTCCGCTATCACCTGCCGGCGAGCACATCATGACCCTGACCCGGCGCGCGTTCCTCGCCTCCTCCGCCGCTGCGGTCGCCGCGGCCTGCCTGCCGAACAACACCCAGGGCACCATTCGGCTGGCCGCCGGGGATCGCGGCGGCCTGTATCTGGCGGTGGGCGAGATCTTCGCCCAGCGCCTACGGGTTCGGTATCCCGGCATCACGGTCACCGTGATGCCCACCGCCGGCAGCGTCGACAATCTCGAGCTCCTGCGGTCGGGCCAGGCGGACATGGCACTCGCGCAGGCCGACGTGGTCGAGCAGCAGTTGCGAGCCCGGCCGGCCACCGATGTCCCGCCTGCGGTCGCGCGAGTCTACGAGAACTATCTGCAGCTGGTCGTCCCCGACCACTCCGCCATCCGGCAGGTGAATGACCTTGCCGGACTGACGGTTTCCACCGGACCGTCCGGCTCCGGCGTCGCGGCCATCACCACGGTGCTGTTTCGCGCGGCGAACCTGGCCGACCGGGTCCGGCGGGTCGACCTGCGCCTGAACGATGCGGTGGCCGCCCTCGGCAACCACACCATCGACGCGCTGGTCTGGTCCGGCGGCATCCCCACACCCGCCATCGCCGAGCTCGACAAGACGCTGCCGCTGCGCATCCTGGACCTGACGCCGTGGGTCGCACCGATGACGGAACTGGCGTCCTATCCCTACCTGCTCCTGCGGGCGCCGATCGGCGCCTATGTGCCGTCCAGCGTGTACACCATCGGCTCCCCCGATCTGCTGCTGTGCCGGCCCGGCCTGCCGAACGCGCTGGCGGCGGCCGCGGTCGATGTCTTGGCGAACGACGCGACGCAGCTCATGCCGCCGGAAGTCCGCGGGTTGCAGTACCTGCAGCCGCCGTCGATGATCCAGACCGGCCGAATCCCGTTGCACCCCGGCGCCATCGAGGAATACCGCATCCTGCACGGCTGAGCGCGGGCCGAAACATCGCCGTAACGCCAGGACCCGTTGGCCAGCGCGAAACCCGGACTGACCCTATTGTTCTTCAACATCCGGGGGCGCCTAAGGAGGCCACAGTGCCAGAAGGACACGAAGCACTTACCGAAGACGAGCTGCTACTGGCCAAGCTCGGATACAGCCAGGAACTGCAGCGCTCCTGGTCCGGGTTCAGCAATTTCGCCATCTCGTTCTCGATCATCTCCATCCTCTCGGGGTGCTTCACCTCGTTCGGGCTGGGCTGGAACAACGGCGGACCGGCCGCGATCGCCTGGGGCTGGCCGATCGTCGCGGCATTCATCCTCGTCATCGGCCTCTGTATGTCCGAACTGGTGTCGGCCTTCCCTACCTCCGGCGGAATCTATTGGTGGGCAGCAAAACTCGGCGGCGCGAAAGCCGGCTTCTACGCCGGCTGGCTCAACCTCATCGGACTGGTGGCCATCCTCGCGTCCGTGGCCTACGGCTGCGCGACGTTCATCGACCTCACCTTGGGCACTCTCAGCGCCGATTGGCTGGCGGGATACAGCCTCACCCGGACCTTCGTCATCTTCGTTGCGATCCTGGGCATCTCGGCGCTGATCAACATCTTCTCCAGCCATCTGCTGGCGATCATCAACAACGTCTCCGTATGGTGGCACGTCTTCGGCGCGGCCGCGGTCATCGGCATCCTGATCTTCGTACCGACTCACCACGCGAGTTTCTCGGACGTCTTCGCCAAGACGATCAACAACAGCGGCATGTTCGGCGGCGCCACCTCGGGCGCCGGTTGGCTGTTGGTGGTGCTGCCGATCTCGGTGATCCTCACGCAGTACACGATCACCGGCTACGACGCGTCGGCACACCTGTCGGAGGAAACCAAGAGCGCGGCGGGTGCGGCCGCCAAGGGCATCTGGCGGTCCATCTTCTACTCGGCCGTCGGCGGCTGGATCCTCTTGCTGGCCTTCCTGTTTGCCGTCCAGGATTCCGACGCGGTATCCAAGGGCGGCGGCGCGGTGGCCGCCATCTTCAACCAGGCCATGAGTTCGAACTGGGCGACGGCAGTGCTGTTCATCTCGACAGCCGGCCAGTTCTTCTGCGCCGTCGCCTGCCAGACCAGCGCATCCCGGATGCTGTTCGCGTTCAGCCGGGACCGCGCGGTGCCCGGCCATCGGTGGTGGTCGGAGGTCAACAAGCACCGGGTGCCGACACACAGCGTCACGATCACCGCGGTCGTGGCCGCCGCACTCACCCTGCCGGCCCTGGTCAAGGTCGACATCAACGGCACGCCCACACCGGTGGCGTTCTACGCCGTCGTCTCCATCGGGGTCGTCGGGGTCTACCTGTGCTTCGCGGTGCCGATCTACTACCGCTGGCGTGCCGGCGATGAATTCCAAACGGGCAGTTGGAATCTGCGCGGCCACCATCGCTGGATGGCGCCGGTGGCGCTGGCCGAGATCACGATCACCTCGATCATCGCGATGTTCCCGACATCCCTCGGCGGCGTGCCGTGGGACCCGAGCTTCGAGTGGAAGTTCGTGAACTACACGCCGTTGCTGGTCGGTGGTGTCCTGGTCTTGCTCTACATCTACTGGCACGTGTCGGTGAAGAACTGGTTCACCGGCCCCATCAAGCAGGTCGAGGAGCCGATAGAACCGACGGCGCCGACAGCACCGGCAGAGCCCGTGGGCGAACCGAGCTGATCACGCGAGCAGGCTGCCGGTGATCACCGGCCGGGCCGGCGCACCGGACTCGACGAGCTTCAGCACCGCGTCGACATCCACATGTGCGGCAAGCAGATCGGCCATCACGTCGAGTTGCGCGTCGCGCAACGCAGCGACGTTCACGTCGTCGGCCACGACGAACCCGTCCTTGCCACAGCCCGTGGCGACCTCGGTGAGCCAGGCCCGCCGCACGGCGTCGTTGTCGAGCAGCCCGTGCCAGTGGGTGCCGTACACCTGACCCCGCCGGATACCGACCCCCAGCCAGTCCAGCTCGGCGCATCGCGCGACCCGGCCGTGGTGAATCTCGTAGCCGTACAACGGGGTGTCCCAGTGTTTCAGGGTCTTGTCGGCGTCGAACTCGATGTCGGCATCCAGCAGACCCAGTCCGGGCACCCGGCCCGCAGCGGACTCGACGGTGTCGTGGATCGTCGTGCACAGCATCTGGAACCCGCCGCAGACGCCGAGCACCGCATGCCCCGACCGGGCATGCGCGACAACGGCTTCGGCGAGTCCACGGTCGCGCAACCAGTTCAGATCGGAGACCGTCGCCTTGCTGCCGGGCAGCACCACCACATCGGCGTCGGCCAGCTCGGCCGCGGTGTCGACCCAGCGGACGTGCACCCCCGGCTCGCACGCAAGGGCCTCGACGTCGGTGGAGTTCGAGATGCGGGGCAGACGCACGGCGGCCACGGTCAGGACATCCCGGCCGCGCGGCGCCGTCGGCCGGCCCAGCTGCCCGCGTGGCGTGACCGACAGCGAGTCCTCGGCGTCGAGCCACAGGTCGTCGGAATACGGGATCACGCCGTAGGTCGGGCGGCCGGTGAGCGACTCCAGTTGTCGCAGGCCGGGTTCCAGCAGCGCCGGGTCGCCCCGGAACTTGTTGACTAGGAATCCCGCGATCAGTTTCTGGTCCGCGGGTTCGAGTACCGCCACCGTGCCGTACAGGTGCGCCAGCAGCCCGCCGCGGTCGATGTCGCCGACGACGACCACCGGCAGGTTCGCGGCGCGGGCCAGGCCCATGTTGGCCACGTCGGTGGCGCGCAGGTTGATCTCGGCGGGCGAGCCGGCGCCTTCGCAGATCACCACATCGAATTCGCTTCGCAGCGCGGCCAATTCGTCGGCCACGACGCCGGCCAGCTGCGTCCGGCGGGTGAAGTAGTCCCCCGCCGCCACCGTGCCGGCGACGACGCCGCGCACCACGAGTTGTGACGTCCGGTCCCCGCCCGGCTTGAGCAGGACCGGGTTGAACCGCACGCTCGGCGCCAGCCCGGCCGCCCGGGCCTGCATCGCCTGGGCGCGCCCGATCTCGCCGCCCTCGACCGTGACGGCCGAGTTGTTGGACATGTTCTGGGCCTTGAACGGCGCGACCCGCACGCCCTTGCGGGTCAGCAGCCGGCACAGCCCGGCCACCACCATCGACTTACCGGCGTCCGATGTGGTGCCGGCGACCAGCAGAGCCCCGCCGGTCACATCACGGCAGGGTCAGGATTTCGGCGCCGTCGTCGGTCACCACGAGGGTGTGCTCGAACTGCGCCGTCCACTTCTTGTCCACGGTCGCGACGGTCCAGTCGTCGTCCCAGATCTCGTAGTCCAGCGAGCCGAGGTTGATCATCGGCTCGATGGTGAAGGTCATGCCCGGCTCCAGCACGGTGTCGACCTCGGGCTTGTCGTAGTGCAGCACGATCAGGCCGTTGTGGAACGTCTCGCCGATGCCGTGCCCGGTGAAGTCGCGAACGACGTTGTAGCCGAATCGGTTTGCGTACGACTCGATGACGCGGCCGATCACCGACAGCTGCCGCCCCGGCTTGACGGCCTTGATGGCCCGCATGGTGGCTTCGTGGGTGCGCTCGACCAGCAGGCGGTGCTCCTCGGACACGTCGCCGGCCAGGAACGTGGCGTTGGTGTCGCCGTGCACGCCGTCCTTGTAGGCGGTGACGTCGATGTTGACGATGTCACCGTCCTCGATCACCGTCGAATCGGGGATGCCGTGGCAGATGATCTCGTTCAGCGAGGTGCAGCAGGACTTGGGAAAACCCTTGTAGCCCAGCGTCGACGGGTAGGCGCCGTGGTCGAGCATGTACTCGTGCGCCACCCGGTCCAGGTGGTCGGTCGTGACGCCGGGTGCGACGGCCTTGCCGGCCTCGGCGAGCGCCTGGGCCGCGATGCGGCCGGCGACGCGCATCTTCTCGATCACCTCGGGCGTCTGCACCCAGGGCTCGCTGCCTTCGCGCACCGTCGGCTTCCACGCGTACTCGGGGCGCGGGATCGACTTGGGCACCGGCAGGGTCGGAGACACCTCGCCGGGGCGAAGCGCGGTTCGAACAGACATCGTCCCAGCTTAGCGAGCGCCGGAGTTATCGGTCGCCGCGGCCGAACCACGTCCGGCGCGGCCCGCGGATATCGACCGACCCGAAGACCACCCGCCCGGTGAGGATGACGTGCGGGGTGCCGTCGGCGGGCGCGTCCTTGCGATGGTCGGTGGCACTGCCGACCGCCACCTCGACGTCGTCGATGGAGGCGCTGGCGCCCTCGGGCAGCCGGAGATCCAGAGAGCTGAACTTGAGATCGAGTTCGATGACCACGATGGGCCCGCCGAACCGGGCCCGGGTCAGGTCCAGGTCGATCGAGCCGACGCGGCGGACCAGCGCTAGCCGGGTCGGCACGACCCACTCACCCTGCCGCTTGAGCGACCCCATGACACCGCGAAGCTCGACGCGGTCGGCCGAGCCGGTCACGATCGCGTTGGGCGCGGGCAGGTCGCCGACCAGTACCGCCAGCTCGCCCTGCTGACGGGCAAGAGCGACCAGCGCGGACCGCTCGGAGAACTCGTCCATGTCGATGAGCCCCAGGGCCACCGCGTTGTGCAGCCGCCGGAGCGTGCCGTTGCGGTCGGCGTCGGAGACGCGCAGGACCGCGATCTCGTCGCTGTTGGTCACCCAAACAGGCTACTCATGTCAGGGGCTTCGGTCAGGCCAGGTAATCGGGCGGCAGGCCCTTGAACATGTCCCGGCACATCCGGACCGCCGTCTCCGACCCGCCACCGCCGACGATGAGGGCCGCGAAGGCCATGTCACCGCGGTAGCCGGCGAACCAGGCGTGCGAACCACCCTGGAACTCGGCTTCCCCGGTCTTGCCGCGCACGTCGCCGCTGCCGCGCAGATCCTTGGCTGTGCCGTTGGTCACCACCAGCTGCATCATGGGCCGTAGACCGTCGACCATCTTGGGCGTGATCGGCGCCGTATTGCCGGAGACGGTGGTCGGGCGGCCTTCGATCAGCCGCGGGAGCGGGGTCTTTCCGGCCGCGACCGTCGCCGCCGCCAGTGCCATGCCGAACGGGCTGACCACCACCTTGCCCTGGCCGAAGCCGTCCTCGGTGCGCTCGGCCAGGTTCACGGTGGGCGGCACCTTCCCGGTGACGGTGTCGATGCCGGCGACCTGGTAGTCGGCGCCGATGCCGTACTGCGCGGCCGCGTTCGTCAGGGCGCGCGGCGGCATCCGGCTGGCCAGTTCGGCGAAGGTCGTGTTGCACGAGTTCGCGAAGGCCCTCGACATCGGGACGACGCCGAGGTCGAACCGGTCGTAGTTCGGGATGGTGCGATGCCCGATGTCGATGGTGCCGGGGCAGCCGAGCAGCGTGTTGGGCCCGGCCATGTCGGTCTCGATGGCAGCGCCGGCGGTGACCATCTTGAACGTCGACCCGGGCGGGTAGAGGCCCATGGTGGCGGTGGGGCCGTCGGCGTCGGCGGCCGCGTTCTGGGCCACGGCCAGGATTTCGCCGGTCGACGGCTTGATGGCGACGATCATCGCCTTGCGGCCCACCATGTTCACCGCATCCTGGGCCGCGTTCTGCACGTTGCGGTCCAGGCTGATGGTGATCGACGGGGCCGGCTTACCCGGGACCTCGTTCAGGACGTCGATGTCGGCGCCGTTCTGGTTGACGCTGACGACGCGCCAACCCGGCTGGCCGACCAGCTGATCGGCGACCTGCTTCTTGACCTCGGTGACGATGGCCGGCGCGAATCGGGGATCGGTGGGGACCATCTCCGGCTGCGGGGTGATCACCACACCGGGCAGATGGCCGAGCAACCCCGACACCTTGTCGTTGTCCTCGCGGCGCAGGGTGATCAGGTTGAGCGGTCCGGTGGACGAGCTGGCCTGTTCGGCGAGCCGCTGGGCGTCCATGGTGTTGTCGAACTGCCGCAGCACGTCGGCGACCACGCGGGAGGTCCGCATCAGCTCGCCCGCCGCGGACCGGGCGTTCAGCGCGTAGTTGTAGTGGTACCCCGGTACCAGAACGTTCGTGCCGCCGAGCTCGTTGACCGAGGCGCGGATCGGCTGGTCGGCGCGCAGCTGAAAGCTCTGGTGCTCCCCCAGGTTGGGATGCAAATCCGTGCTGCCCCAACGGACTTGCCACCGGCCGTCCTGCCGGATCATGTTGAGCTGTCCGGTGTAGGCCCAGGTGCGATCCTTGGGCAGGTGCCAGGTGTACCGGTAGGTGATCTTGCCGGTGTCCTGGGTGTACTTGGAGCCGAGCACCTGCGCGTCGAGCTTGGTTGCCTGCAGGCCGGACCAGGCCTGGTTGATCGCGGTGCGGGCCTCGTTGGGCTTGTCGGACAGGTCGGCGGCGGCACCGGTGTCGCCGCGGCCGAGCGCGGCGAAGAACGCCTGCGCGGTGGGCTCGGGGCCGTTGGGCTTCGGGGTGCAGGCCGTCATCGCTCCTGCGACCGCCACCACCGACAACAACGCGGCCGAGCGTGAAACGGATGATGTGTGCGTTGCCATTGGGGCTGATGTTAGAAGTGTGACCAGCCCGTGGCATGGAGGCACACCGAGATACAACCGTGACAGTTTTGTGAGCTACGTCGGATTGCGAGCCTTGCCGGCCCCCGGCGGGCGACCTCGAGATCGACGTTCCACACCGCCCGGCCGGCGTGTCGCGTGCCCAACGCGCATGTCGGGCGCGAAAACGTCAGTCCAGCAACACGGTGGCGTACGTACCCAGCTGGCTGAACCCGATACGCCGGTAGATCGCCCGAGCCGGGGCGTTGAAATCGTTGACGTAGAGGCTGGGCGTCCGGCCGCTGCGCAGCACCGCCGACGCCAAGCTTGCCGTGCCGGCGGCACCGAGACCGCGGCCACGCCAGTCCGGGTGTACCCACACACCCTGGATCTGACCGACCCGCGACGTCTGGGCGCCGATCTCCGCCTTGAACACGACCTGGCCGTCCTCGAACCGCGCCCAGGCCCGGCCCGCGGCGATCAGCCCCGCCAGCCGGCGGCGGTAGCCGCGGCCGCCGTCGCCCATCCGCGGGTCGACACCCACCTCACCGATGAACATGTCCACTGCCGCAACGACATACGCGTCCAGCTCGTCCATCCGGACCGGGCGCACCGCCGGGTCGACGGGGCACTGCGGAGCGTCGGACAGCGTCAGCAGCGGCTGGCAGTCCCGCACCTCGCGGGCCGGTCCCCACACCTGGGCCAGCTGCTGCCACATGGGCAGTACCAGCTCGGCGCGGCCCACGAGCGACGAACACCGCCGCGGCGCGCTCATGACCTTGTCGGCGAACACCATCATGTCGGCCGCGGTGCCCCGCATCGGGATCAGGTTCACCCCGGCGAAGCACAGCGACTCGGCGGGCCGGCTACGCGTCCACAGCTCACCGCCGATGGCCACCGGATCGAGGCCGTGGTCGCCGACGCGGGCAGCCACCATGCAGGTGCCGACCGGATCCTCGTCGAAGACCTGCTGCACCTGGGCGACCTCGCGCACCACTGAGATCCGGCGCGCATCTGCGATCCGGAACAGCGGAGGAGCCGACATTCACCGACCTTCTGCGAGTGTGACCTGGTTGCTAGTTGGGGCTGTCCGTGACCGTAGTCACAGAACTGTGCTCAGCTTACGGTTACGACGGGCGAACCGCTCGCATCGGTTCCCGACTCGGCGGCGATTCGCATCGCCTCTTCGATCAGGGTCTCGACGATCTGCGACTCGGGCACGGTCTTGATCACCTCGCCGCGCACGAAAATCTGGCCCTTGCCGTTGCCGGACGCCACGCCGAGGTCCGCCTCGCGTGCCTCGCCCGGCCCGTTGACGACGCAGCCCATGACGGCGACGCGCAGCGGCACGTCGAGCCCGTCGAGGCCGGCCGACACCGCGTTCGCGAGCTTGTAGACGTCCACCTGGGCACGTCCACAGGACGGGCACGACACGATCTCCAGGCCGCGGGGCCGCAGGTTCAGCGACTCCAGGATCTGGTTGCCGACCTTGACCTCCTCCACCGGCGGCGCGGACAGGGACACCCGGATGGTGTCGCCGATGCCCTCGCTCAACAGCGCGCCGAACGCGACGGCGCTCTTGATGGTCCCCTGGAACGCCGGACCGGCCTCGGTCACGCCGAGGTGCAGCGGGTAGTCGCACTTCGCGGCCAGCTGCCGGTAGGCCTCGACCATGATCACCGGGTCGTTGTGCTTGACGCTGATCTTGATGTCACCGAAGCCGTGTTCCTCGAACAGCGAGGCCTCCCACAGCGCCGACTCGACGAGCGCCTCCGGGGTCGCCTTGCCGTACTTCTCGAGCAGCCGCGGGTCCAGCGAACCGGCGTTGACGCCGATGCGGATCGGGATGCCGGCAGCACCGGCGGCCTTGGCGACCTCCTTGACCCGGCCGTCGAACTCCTTGATGTTGCCCGGGTTCACGCGCACCGCGGCGCAGCCGGCGTCGATGGCCGCGAAGATGTACTTGGGCTGGAAGTGGATGTCGGCGATCACCGGAATCTGGCTGTGGCGAGCGATCTCTGCCAGCGCGTCGGCGTCCTCCTGCCGCGGACAGGCCACGCGCACGATGTCGCAACCGGACGCCGTCAGCTCGGCGATCTGCTGCAGCGTGGCGTTCACGTCGTGGGTCTTCGTGGTGCACATCGACTGCACCGCGATCGGGTAGTCACTGCCGACGCCGACGTCGCGCACCATCAGCTGACGGGTCTTGCGGCGCGGCGCCAGGGTCGGCGGGGCCGGCGGTTCACTACCGACACCCGGCATACCCAAACCGATGGAGGTCATCACGGTCTCCTACTGGAAGATTCGAATGGGGTTCACAAGGTCTGCCGTCACGGTCAGCAGCATGTAGCCGCCGATCACCACCAGCACGACGTAGGTGGCAGGCATCAGCTTGAGGTAGTTCACGGGCGCCGCGGCGACTTTGCCACGGGACGCGCGAATCATATTGCGCAGCTTCTCGAAGACCGCGACCGCGATGTGTCCACCGTCGAACGGCAGCAGCGGCAGCAGGTTCACCGCGCCCAGCACGAAGTTCAGCTGCGCCAGGAAGAACCAGAACATCACCCACAGGCCGCGGTCGACGGTGTCGCCGCCGATGATGCTGGCCCCGACGACGCTGATCGGGGTCTCCTTGTCGCGCTCGCCGCCACCGATCGAGTGGATCAGGGCACCGACCTTGGTCGGGATCTTCGCCAGCGACTTGCCCAGTTCGACGGCCAGATCGCCGGTGAAGGTGAACGTCGCGGGCACTGCGGTCAGCACGTTGTACTGCGTCGGTCCGGGCTGCGGCGCCGCGGTCACGCCGATGGCACCGACCGTTGCAGCGGTGTCGGAGTCTTTGTTCGTGAATCGCTGCGTCTGCTCGACGTTGACGGTGGTGGTGAACGTCTGGCCGCCGCGTTCGTAGACGACCGGGACAGTGCCGCTCAGGCCACGGATGGCCTTCGCCATCTCCTCGAAGGTGCTGACCGGCTTGTCGCCGACCTTGACCACCGTGTCACCGGCCTTCAGGCCCGCCGCCGCGGCGGGGCCGGCGCCCGGGTGCGGGCACGGCCCGAACAGGTTGTCCCCCGTCTTGGTGATCTGCGGCGCCACACAGGCGGTCTCACCGATCTCCGCGGTCGTCGTCGGGTGCAGGTTGGGCAGGCCCCACGTGACGGCGATGCCGTAGATCAGCACCAGGCCGATGATGAAGTTCATCGCCGGTCCGGCGAACAGGACGGCGACGCGCTTCCACACCTTCTGCTTGTACATCGCGTAGGGCTCGTCCTGCGGCGCGATCTCGTCGACCGACGTCATGCCCGCGATGTCGCAGAAGCCGCCCAGCGGCACGGCCTTGAGCCCGTATTCGGTGGTGCCGAGCCGGTTGGGCCGGTGCGTGGACCACAGCGTCGGGCCGAAGCCGACGAAGTACCGCCGCACCTTCATCCCGGTGGCCCGGGCGACCCACATGTGACCGCACTCGTGCAGGGCCACCGAGACCAGAATGGCCAGCGCGAAGAGCGCAATACCGATCACGAACATCATCGGGCGGGCACAACCTCCTGTGCGACGATGCGCCGCGCCCGGTCCCGGGCCCAATCCTGCGCATCGAGTACGTCATCCACGGTACTGGGTTCGGCGGCCCATTGATCCGCAGCGCCCAGCACTTCAGCAACGGTCCGCACGATCGCCGGGAACGTGATCCGGCCGTCGAGGAACGCGGCCGCGGCCTCTTCGTTGGCGGCGTTGTAGACCGCGGTCAGGCAACCGCCGCGGGTACCCGCCTCGCGGGCCAGCCGGACCGCAGGGAAGACGTCGTCGTCCAGTGGCTCGAACTCCCAGGTCGCCGCCGTGGTCCAGTCGCACGCCGAGGCGGCGCCCGGGACGCGGGCCGGCCAGCCCAGCGCCAGCGCGATGGGCAGCTTCATGTCGGGCGGGCTGGCCTGCGCAAGCGTCGAGCCGTCGGTGAACGTGACCATCGAATGCACGATGGACTGCGGGTGCACCACGACGTCGATGCGGTCGTAGTCGATGCCGAACAGCAGGTGGGTCTCGATGAGCTCGAGCCCCTTGTTGACCAGCGACGCCGAGTTCAGGGTGTTCATCGGGCCCATGGACCAGGTCGGGTGGGCACCGGCCTGCTCGGGCGTGACGGCCTCGAGGTCCTTGGCCGCCCAACCGCGGAACGGTCCGCCCGACGCGGTGAGCACCAGGCGGGCCACTTCGTCGGCGGTGCCACCGCGCAGGCACTGGGCCAGCGCCGAATGTTCGGAGTCGACGGGCACGATCTGGCCGGGCTGCGCCGCCTTGAGCACCAGCGGGCCGCCGGCGACCAGCGATTCCTTGTTCGCGAGGGCGAGCCGGGCACCCGAGTGCAGTGCGGCCAGCGTCGGCTTCAAACCGAGCGCGCCGACCAGAGAGTTGAGGACGACGTCGGCCTCGGTGTCCTCGACCAGCCGAGTGGCGGCGTCGTCACCCGCGTAGGTGACGTCGCCGATGCGCTCGGCTGCGGTGGGGTCGGCAACGGCGATGTTGGTGACGCCGGTCTCGGTGCGCTGCCGGGCCAGCAGTTCGGCGTTGCCGCCGCCGGCCGCCAGGCCGACGATCTCGAACCGGTCGGGGTTGGCGGCGATCACCTCCAGCGCCTGGGTACCGATCGACCCGGTACTGCCGAGCACCAGGACTCGTAGCCGCTCACTCACGTCTCTATTGTGCCGCCCCGGCCTGGCTTCGGCGCCGTCGGTGGCACATCCAGATCAGCAATGACGGATCGCCGGGACGGGCCGCGTCAGGCAGGCACGGTCGTGGCGCGGCGGATCGTGATGTCGCCCGAGGCGGTGCGGGCGTGCACGGTCAGCCGCCGGTCGTCGTGCTCGGGGCCCGCGGCGGGAGTCAGGTCGCTGCGCACGGTCCCCGACCGGCTGTCCAGATCGAGGTTCGCGGCGGTCCCCTGGGCCACGCCGACCTCGACGTCGCCGCTGGCGGTCGCGGCGGAGATCGATCCCGACTCGGCGCCGGCGACGGTCAGCGATCCGGATGCGGTCCGGCTGTGCACGCTCCCGCGCAAGGTGCCGACGGTCGCCGAACCGCTGGCCGCCTGGAACTTCAGGCCGCCGTCGAGGCCGTCGATCGACAGCTCCCCCGACGCCGTGGCTACGTTGGCGTTGCCCACCACGCGACGAGCGGCAACGTCACCGGAAGCGGTGGCGGCCTTGATGTTTCCCTCGACAGCGTCGAGCGCAGCGGTGCCACTGGCAGCGTCGAACCGGCAGTCGCCGATCGTGCCGTCGACCCGCAGGTCCGCTGACGACACCGCGACAGCGAGCCTCGACAGCGACGGCATCGCGATGTCGACGTTGACCGCGCCGCGCGACAGTGACAGCAGTTTCTTGCCGACGGTCACCGTCAGCGCGCCGTTGGCGAAATCGATGTGCGCCTGCTCGGCCCCTCGGACGTCGGCTGCCCGCAGCGGGTCACGCGGCGTGACGCGCACCTCGGTGTCAGCGCGGTCGGCGGCGGTGATGCGCACCGCGCCGGCACCCAGTTCGATCGTGGCGGTGATGGGGCCGGGCGTGGGAAAGGTTCGCATTGTGGTCTCCGATCGGTGGATGGGTTTTCTTCGGTTCGGCGTCGTCAGCGGACCCAGCCGGTGACGGTGTTGCCGCGCTTCCGGTCACGTGGCGCCGGCCCGCCGAGCGCGGCGCCGACCGCGCGAACCAGCCAGGCGTTGACCGACAGGCCGTCGCGCCGGGCGGCGGCGTCCACGCCGCTGCGCAGCCCCTCGGGCAGCCGGAGGGTGACGCGCCACGTGCCGCCGTCGTCGCCGGCCGGGACTGCGACGTCCCCGTCAGGCAGCTCCGCATCGGGGTCGGCACTGCGTGGATCGGCTTCGGCCGACAGCCCGGTCACGGCGAATTCCGGGTCTCGACCGCGCAGGCGCACGTCGACCGACGCGGGCGCCAGCTCGCGGGTGATGTGCTCGGCCGCCTCCGACAGCGCCTCGAGCAGCGCGAGCCGCAAGGCGGAGTCCAGCGGCGCGGTGAGCCGTTCGGCGAGTTCAGCGGCTTCCTCGCCGCCGGCCGCAGCGGCGATTTCCAACTCCAGCCGAACTCCGTCGACATACGGTTGCAGATCCATGACACCAATATGACACCATTACGGTGTCACCACAAGCGTCATTTTGACGCCACACATCGCGGCGCCCGCGCCGACGACACCCACCCGCAGCGCTCCTCCCACGAATACGACCGAGCGTCGTATGTAAGAATGTCGGCAATCCACCGGATCGTTAAGGAGTAGCCGTGGCCACCACCGAGGTCGAACGAAGCACCGGAGTCGACGTCGAGGACGTCCCCTCTGCCGAGTGGGGCTGGTCCAAGATGAACCGCGGCGTGATTCAGGCCGGTGGCATCCTGTCGGCCATCTTCCTGCTGGTGATGCTGCGCGGTAACCACGTCGGCCACGTCGAGGACGCCTGGCTGATCGGCTTCGCCATCCTGATCATGGTGATCGTCGTGCGCGGCTGGTGGCTGCGTCGTCGCGGCTGGATCCGCTGACCTCGATCTTTTACGGCAAAGGCCACGAACTCTCGCGAGTTCGTGGCCTTTGTCGTTGACGCGTTCTAGGCGGCGGCCTCGGGCTCCCGGTGCCGCTTGTCCGAATGGAAGAACGTCACGAGTGTCGTTGCGCCACAGATCAATCCAACGGTGCCGATCAGCTGCGGGCCGGTGAGGCGGTCCGCGAGCCCGCCACCCACGCCCGCGCCGATCATGAACGACCCCAGCAGGGCGAGATAGCCGAGCCAGTCGTAGACGGTGCCGTTGCCGCAGATGTGGCGTTCCAGCCCCTGTCCCAGCTTGACGACCGTGCCGGTGACGTAGCTGAGCGGTACCGCTACCTCACCGTTCTTGACGAAGCTGGTGTTCAGCGCGCCCACCGAGAAACAGATGATGAGGATGCCGGTGAAGTTGACGTCCTCGTAGTACCAGCCGTCCTCATAGAGCTCGACGACGGACGCCACCAACAGGCCGAAGGTCACCAGGGCCGTGGCCCCGTGCGGATGGTTCTGCCAGTACCTGCGCCGCAGGAACGACGCCACGAAGACCCCCGCCAGGAAGCAGGCCATCAACCACAACGCCGCCTGCGGCCCGGCTCCGGACACTTTCTGCCGTTCCGCGACGTCGAACCAGCCGAGTACGGCGCGTTCGGTGTTGCCCGTCATGAAGGTGACGAAGTATCCGGCACTGTGCAGGAACGCGACCGCGCCGATCATGCCGGCCAACCACGACAACAGCCACGACAACCGGGCCTCCGGTCCGATGGCGGCTTCCTTGCTCACAACCCTGTCTGGCGACTGCTCATCCACCGGCACATTATATACGGCAGGGTCGGCGGACGGCCCAGATCAGACCGGCGCGGTCACCGGTCCTGCGACCGGCAGGTGAAGCCGAGGCGGAACTTGCCGATCTGGATTTCGTCACCGCTGGTGAGTGGGAGGGCCTGAACCGGGGTCCCGTTCACATAGGTGCCGTTGAGGCTGCCGGCGTCGATGATCCAGTATTCGTCGTCCAGCCAACGGATTTCGGCATGGTGCCGGCTGACGGTGATGTCATCGAGAAACACCGCGCTGTCGGGGTGCCGGCCGGCGGCGACGACTTCGTCGGCCAGCAGGAACTGGCCGCCGGGTCCGGGACCGCGGTTGATCACCAGGACACCCGAGCCCGGGCGTACCTCGGACGCCTTCCGGTGGACGGCAACGTCGTCGCCGAGGCGTGGCTCGTCGATCAGACTCATATCGGGTTTCCTTTGCCTGGATGGGTTTTCGAGGCGCTGCGGGTGGTGTGGCTGCGGGCGTGGGCGATGGCATCGTCCAAGTTTTCGATGAGATGGTTCTCGTGCCGCAGGGAGTCGATGATGCCGACGCCCGCGAGGAGGTCCCGGTGCTCGGGCCTGACCCCTTTGATGATCACGGTGATGCCGCGCGCCTCGAGGTCTTCGACGATCTGCGTCAAGGTGTGCGCGCCTGTCGCGTCGAGCATGCCGAGCTGCGACAGCCTGATGATGACGACGGACGTCTCGGGATGGTTGCCGTCGGTGATCGCGGTCGAAATCCGTTCGGCCGCACCGAAGAACATCGCGCCGTCGAGCCGCAGCACGGCGATGCGCTCGTCGCCCGGCACATACGGCCCCGGCAAGTCCTCGCGGGTGACGCTGCTGCGCCGGGCCAGGGTGCGCAGCGCGAACAACGCCGTCGCCGCGATCCCGATCTCGACGGCCTGGATCAGGTCGAAACAGACTGTGACGGTTGCGGTCAGCACAAACGTCAGCGCGTCCGAACGCGTCGACCGCAGAATCCGCATGACCGTGTGCGGCGAGATCATCCGGAACGCCGTCACCATCAACACGGCCGAGAGCGCCGCGAGCGGAATGGTCCCGACCAGTCCGCTGACGAGGTACACCACGGCGAGCAACACCAGCGCGTGCACGATGGCCGCGACGCGGGTTCGCGCGCCGGACCGCACGTTGACCGCGGTGCGGGCGATGGCGCCGGTGGCCGGCATACCGCCGAACACCCCGGATGCGACCGACGCCAACCCTTGTCCCACCAGTTCGCGGTTCGGATCGTAGGGCCCCGTCGGGGACATCGTCGCCGCGACCCGCGCCGACAGCAGCGATTCGATGGCGGCCAGCGCGGCGATCGCCAGTGCCGCGCCGAACAGGGAGTGCAGCACCGCGAGGTCGGCGTGCGGCCAGACGGGAGCGGGCAGCCGCGACGGCAGCTCCCCGATGCGGGGCGCGGACATTCCGGTACCGGCCACCAGTGCGGTCGCCACAACAACGGCCACCAGGGACGCCGGTACCGCGGGATGCAGCCTGGGCAGCCCGATCATCAGGACCGCCACCAGCGCTGTGACGAGCAGAGCCGGCCGCGCCGCGTCCATATCGATGTGCGAGACGACGACGCCCGCGGCCACCAACGGGGACCGTCCGGCCGGTGCCGCCTGCCCGAATGCGGCCGGAACCTGCTGCAGGAAGATGATGGCCGCGATGCCGAGGGTGAATCCTTCGATCACCGGCCACGGAATGAACGTCACCGCGCGTCCCACGCCGGTGAGGCCGGCCACCGCGACGATGATCCCGGCCAGGATCGTGACCGCGGCGACGCTGCCCAGTCCGTACTGCGCGACGATCGGCGCCAGCACCACCGTCATCGCCCCGGTCGGCCCCGATACCTGAACGTGCGATCCGCCGAAGACCGCGGCCACCAGACCCGCCACAACCGCCGTGACGAGACCGGCCGCCGCACCTACACCCGAACTGATGCCGAACGCCAGCGCGAGCGGCAACGCGACCACTCCGACCGTCACGCCGGCGAGGACATCGCGGCGCCACGAGCGACTCAGGCCGGCATAGTCCGCGCGCGACGGCAGCAGCCGGGTGATGCGGTCGGCGGTGAGCGTGGTCATCGGCTGGTGCCGATCGGCGGCAACGAGCCGACGGCATCGAGCTGATCACGTTGGGCGGCAAGGGTATCGGCGAGGAAGGTCCGCGCGATGAGCAGCAGTTCGGCGATCTTCGGATGCGCCAGCGTGTAGTACACCGCGTTGCCGGCCCGGTAGCCGCTGACCACGTGATGACGTTTGAGCACGGCCAGATGCTGGGAGAGCAGCGTCGGTTCGATATCGCTGGCCGCGAGGATGTCGCTCACCGGAGTCGGGCCCTCGGAGGTCGACAGGATCTCCAGCACCCGGATGCGCGCTGGGTGCGCCAGCGCTTTGAAGAGGTTCGCCTTGATCTCGTACAGCGGCCGTTCGGGACCGTCGAGCACGCTGTCGACCATCTACGGCCCCCTATTTGATGGATTGAAGAAATTCTCAATCCATCATAGCGTGGCAGGCCCTCCCGACCGATTCGCCAGGTGACCTTCCCCCAGACAACTCACAGGCTCGCGCAGCGAAATATTGTGGGCTGGGTAACATTCGCGATATGACCGTAGCCGACAACACGATCGACCTGGGAGATCAAGCCTCCTTCACCGGCTTACGGGCGCTGGGCCGCGGCCCGCTCATCCAATACACCTGGATCTACGAACATCCGGTGAACCTGGATGGCCTGCGCCGCCTGCACCGCAACCTGGGTAGCGGCGGCCTGCTGGGCCGCCGCATCGAGCGGTCGCCGCTGCCGTTCGGCCGCCACCGGTGGGTCCGCTCCACCGGGCCGGTGGACCTCGACATCGCTCCCGGGACGCGGCCCGTCTCCGAGATCAACGACTGGGTCAACGAACGCGGCTACATCCCCGTCGACCCCGAGCACGGTCCGCCGTGGCACCTCGGCGTGCAGCAACTCGAAGGCGGCGGCGCGGCCGTGTCGCTCGTGGTGTCGCACACCGTCGGTGACGGCCTGGCCATTGCCGAGGCCGTCGCCGACGCGGTCAACGGGTCGCCGCGCGATCTCGGCTACCCGATCGCCGGGGCCCGTACCCGGCGCGAGGCCCTGCGCGAAGACCTCCGCCAGACGGTGCGCTCGGTGCCCAGTTGGTTCAAGGCCGTGGTCGGCGCGGTCAAGATCGCCCGCGACCAGAAGGGCGACCTGGCGGCGTCGGCCAAATCGGTGAGCGCGCCGGTGTCCAGCGGGATCACCACGCCGGTGACGCCGCCGTTCGTCGTCGTCCACATCGGCATCGACGAGTGGTACCAGCGCGCGAAAGCCCTCGGCGGCACCAGCAACGTGCTGTTCGCCGCGCTCGCTGCCCGGCTCGGGCTGGTGGTGGGCCGGTTGGGCGACGACGGCCGCGCCATGCTGTCGTTCCCCGTCAACATCCGCACCGAGGGCGACACCCGGGGCAATGCCCTCAGCACCATCACCGTGATGGCGGATCCCGAAAAGGTCAGCACCGACCTGTCCGAGTTGCGCAGCGACGTCAAGCGCGAACTGGCCGGTGTCGACGAGTGGACCCGCATGATGCTCACGCCGCTTCCCCTCACTCCCCTGGTGCCGAAGTTCGCGGTGCGGCGGCTCGAGAAGATGGTGCTCAAGGTCGGCAAGCCCATCGGTTGCTCCAACCTGGGCCAGTTCCCGCCCGCGTTCAACCGGCCCGACGGGACCGACGCCGACAATTTCCACGCCCGCCTGGTCGAGCCGGGCCTGACCCCGGTGGACCTCGAGCGTCTGAACGGCCACCTGTTCCTGGTGTTGTGCCAGACACCGACGTCGATGATCGTGACGGTCACCGCATGGGAACCGGGCGAGACGAACACCAAAGCGGCACTGGCTGATTCCACCCGCAAAGCGCTGGCCGAACTCGGACTCACCGGAACCGTCGACTAAGTTACCGGGTAGTACCATCTGTTTCGTGGACAGCACGGCGAGCAATCAGGGCAGCTCCGTCGAGGACGCCTCGACCCCGAGCCGAATCCTGGTGGCCACCGCGGAAGTGCTTGCCCGTCAGGGCCAGACCAAGCTCAGCCTGTCCGAGGTCGCCACGCAGGCCGGCGTCTCGAGGCCCACCCTGTACCGCTGGTTCGCCTCCAAGGAGGCTCTGCTCGAGTCGTTCGGACGGTACGAGCGCGACTTGTTCGTCGACGGCATGACCGCGGCCACCGAAGGGCTGCGCGGCAACGAAAAGCTCGATGCCGCACTGCAATTCATCGTGCAGTACCAGAAGACCTATTCCGGCGTACGGGTCATCGACATCGAACCGGAGGCCGTGCTCGCCCAGCTGCCGAACGTGGTGCCGACCATGCGTGCCCGCCTGCAGAAGCTGCTGTCCGGGCCGAACGCCGAACTGAAGGCCGCCACGGCCATCCGGATCGCGGTGTCGCACTACCTCGTCCCGAGCGACGACACCGAGCAACTACTGGCGCAGCTGCGGCACGCCGTCGGTTTGCGCTAGCCGGCTAGCCCTCGGCCGCCAATTGCCCACAGGCAGCGGCGATTTCGCGGCCGCGGGTGTCACGCACCGTGCAGGACACCCCGGCGGCCTGTACCCGGCGCACGAACTCCCGCTCGACCGGCTTGGGACTCGCGTCCCACTCGCTGCCGGGGGTCGGGTTCAGCGGAATCAGGTTCACGTGCACCAGCGGACCGAGCGCGCGGTGCAGTTTCTTGCCCAAAAGGTCTGCGCGCCAAGGCTGGTCATTGACATCGCGGATCAGCGCGTACTCGACCGACACCCGGCGACCGGTGACGTCGGCGTAATACCGGGCGGCCTCGAGAACTTCGGAGACCTTCCACCGGTTGTTGACTGGGACCAGCGTGTCGCGCAGCTCGTCGTCGGGGGTGTGCAGTGACAGCGCCAGCGTCACCCCCAGCTTCTCGTCGGCGAGTTTGCGGATCGCGGGTGCCAGGCCGACGGTCGAGACCGTCACCGACCGGGCGCTGATCCCGAAACCCTCCGGCGGCGCCGCGGTGATCCGGCGCACGGCGGCCACGACCCGGTTGTAGTTGGCCAGCGGCTCCCCCATGCCCATGAAGACGATGTTGGACAGCCGGCCGTCGTGCTCGTTGCGCATGGCGGCCGACGCCGCGCGGACCTGCTCCAGGATTTCGGCGGTCGAGAGGTTCCGCTTCAGGCCGCCCTGACCGGTGGCACAGAACGGGCACGCCATGCCGCAGCCGGCCTGCGACGAGATGCAGACGGTGTTGCGCTGCGGGTAGCGCATCAGCACCGACTCGAACGTGGTGCCGTCCACCGCGCGCCACAGGGTCTTGCGGGTCTCCCCGGCGTCGCACTGAATCTGCTTCGCGGGGGTGATCAGGTCGGGGAACAGCGCCGAGGCCACCTGATCGCGCACCGATGCGGGCAGATCGGTCATCTCGTGCGGATCGGCGATCAACCGCCCGTAGTACTGGTTGGCCAGTTGCTTGGCCCGGAACTTCGGCAATCCCAGCTCGGTGACGGCCGCCACGCGTCCCTCGGCATCGAGGTCGGCCAGGTGCCGCGGCGGCATGCCGCGGCGCGGTGCATCGAACACCAGAGGAAGGGAAACGGCCATAACGGGCTTCAGTATCGCACCGACGGCACCCCCGGGACGAAATCACAGCCGAAAATCGTTGGACTCGGCGTCTATGAACACTCACCATGAGCCCATGCCGCCCCGTCCCGCGTCGCTCCTGGCCTTCGTCTACGCATTGGGTTATCCCATTGGTGCCCTTGCGGTTTCGGCCCTGACACCCATGGCGACGCTGGTGTTCCGATTCGGCCTCGCCGCCGCCATCCTGTCCACGTGGGCCCTGGCCGCGCGTGTGAAATGGCCCACTGGCACGCGGCTGGTGCACGTCGTGATCAGTGGCCTGCTCACGCAGGCCGTGCAGTTCATCTGCCTGTACCTGGCACTGATGCACGGCGCTCCCGCGGTGCTGGGTGCCGTCGTCATCTCGATGAACCCGGTCGCCACCGCGCTGCTGGCCGCCGTGTTCCTGGGCGAGCGTCTGACCGCCATGCGCGTCGTCGCCCTGATCCTCGGCGCACTGGCGGTGCTGGCCGCGTGCGCCCAGCGGCTGCTGATGGTCGGTGGCGTCGACGCGGTGATCGTGCTGCTGGTCGTCTCGCTGCTGGCGCTGGCCTCCGGCGGCGTCTACCAGCAGCGGTTCTGCCGCGGCGTGGATTTCCGCGCCACCGCTGCGGTGCAGAACGCGGCTTCCTTGGTCCCGGTGGCGATTCTGGCCGCCGTCATGCCGTGGACAGTGACCAACGTGCACACCGCGGTGCTGGCAGTGGGGGCTGTGGTGCTGCTCAACGCGACGTTGTGCATGACGATGTACGTGCGGGCCATCGATCGCTACGGCGCCGCCGCGGTGGCCATGCTGTTCGCGGTCATCCCGGCCATCGCCGGCGTGCTGTCGTGGCTGCTGCTGGGCCAGCGCCCAGACCTCGGTGTGGTGGTCGGCCTGGTGCTCGGCGCGCTGGCCTGCTGGCTCAATTCGCGGGCCGTGGCGCGGACCGTCAGGCCAGCAACTCCAGCACCAGCCACGCCGCCACTCCAGACGGCAGAATCGAGTCGATCCGGTCCATCAGACCGCCGTGACCGGGCAGCAGAGTGCCCATGTCCTTGATCCCGAGGTCGCGCTTGACCTGCGACTCCACCAGGTCGCCGAGCGTGCCCGTGATGACGAGCATGATGCCCAGCGGCACACCGACCCACAGCGGCCGGCCCGCCAGGTAGTGCACCGACAGCACCGAGACGACGATGCTGAACAGCAGCGACCCGCTGAAGCCCTCCCAGGACTTCTTCGGGCTGATCGCCGGCACCATCGGGTGCTTACCGAACAGCACGCCCGCGGTGTAGCCGCCGATATCGGAGGCCACGACGCCCAGCATCATGCAGAACACCTGCATGGCACCCTCGTGGTAGCCGCCCTGGTGCGGGTAGATCAGCAGCGCCGTGAAGGCGCCGAACAGCGGTACCCAGGACGCCAGGAAGATCGTCACCGACACGTCGCGCGTGTAGTTGACCGGCGCCGCTTTGAGCCCGCCGGACAACAACCGCCAGATCATGCACAGCGCGACCGTGGCACCGAACGCCCCGAGGGCGCCGGCTTCCCGGTAGGGCCACGTCAGCCAGATCATCGCCTGGCCGCCGATCAGCAGCGGGATCACCGGGACGGCATAGCCACCCTCACGTAGCCGGCGCACCACCTCGTGCGTGGCCAGCGCGACGGCCAGAGCCACCAGCGCCACCCACAGCTGCGGGACGAACAGCAGGGTGGCGATGACGGTGCCGCCCAGGAGGACGCCAACGGAGATGGCGGCGGGCAGATTGCGCCCGGCGCGCGATGTCTTCTTGGGCTCCCCCGTGGGGGTGGTTTCGGTGGCCACGAATGTGCGGATGCGGACGGCTGGAGATCCTCAGACCTCGAGCAGTTCGCCTTCCTTGTGCTTGACCAGCTCGTCGATCTGAGCCGTGTAGGTGGCGGTCGTCTTGTCCAGGTCCTTCTCGGCGCGCGCGACCTCGTCCTCGCCGGCCTCGCCGTCCTTCTTGATCCGGGACAGCTCGTCCATCGCCTTGCGACGGATGTTGCGCACCGACACCTTCGCGTCCTCGCCCTTGCCCTTGGCCTGCTTGACCAGTTCCCGGCGGCGTTCCTCGGTCAGCTGCGGGATCGAGATGCGGATGACGCTGCCGTCGTTGCTCGGGTTGACGCCGAGGTCCGAGTTCCGGATGGAGTCCTCGATGGCCTTGAGCTGGTTGGCCTCGTACGGCTTGATGACGACCAAGCGCGCCTCGGGGACGTTGATGCTCGCCAGCTGGGTGATGGGCGTCATCGAGCCGTAGTACTCGATGTTGATCCGGTTGAACATGCCCGGGTTGGCCCGGCCGGTGCGGATCGACCCGAGGTCGTCACGGGCCACCGCGACGGCCTTGTCCATCTTCTCTTCGGCATCGAAGAGGGTTTCCTCGATCACTTCATCTTCTCCCGTCAGTCCCGCTCGCCCGGCCCCAGCTCTAGCTGGAGACCAGCGTTCCGATCTTCTCACCCGCGACCGCGCGCGCGATATTGCCTTCGGTCAGCAGATTGAAGACCAGCATCGGCATGCCATTGTCCATGCACAGGCTGAACGCGGTGGCATCGGCGACCTTCAAGTCGCGTTCCAACACCTCACGATGGGTGATGCTGGTGATCATCTGGGCGTCGGGCACCTCACGCGGGTCCGCGGTGAAGACGCCGTCGACGGCCTTGGCCATCAGGACCACCTCGGCACCGATCTCCAGCGCGCGCTGCGCGGCGGTGGTGTCGGTGGAGAAATACGGCAGGCCCATGCCCGCGCCGAAGATGACCACGCGGCCCTTCTCGAGGTGCCGACGGGCCCGCAGCGGGATGTACGGCTCGGCGACCTGCCCCATGGTGATGGCGGTCTGCACGCGGGTGTCGATGCCTTCCTTCTGCAGGAAGTCTTGCAGCGCAAGGCTGTTCATCACGGTGCCGAGCATGCCCATGTAGTCACTGCGGGTCCGCTCCATGCCGCGCTGCTGCAACTGCGCACCGCGGAAGAAGTTGCCGCCACCGATGACGACGGCGACCTGGGCACCGGCGCGGACCACCTCGGCGATCTGCCGGGCGACCAGAGCGACGACGTCGGGGTCCAGGCCCACCGCGCCGCCGCCGAACATCTCACCACCGAGCTTGAGCAATACCCGCTTGTAGGCCGGCCGGATCAAACTCTGGCCACCGTTGTCTGCCTCGTTGTCTGGGCTGCCCATCAGACTCCTTCGGTCCCCACAAGTCACAACTGCCCCGGCGATCGGCAGCGGCTCCATCCTGCCTCATGGCGATCGTGCCGGAGGCAAGGAGGGTGGAACCCGATGGGCGGGCGGCTACCCGACGGACTACCCCAGGTGCGCCTGCAACAACCACGCGCGAACCGACTTGAGTCCGTTCGGCTCGTCCCTGACGTCGACGTCGGCGAAACCTCCGCCGGGGGCGCCGGTCGCGCCGAAACCGTCGGGCATGTTGCCGTGGATGCGTGCCGGGGAGATGTCGTCGATCACCCAGTACTTGCCGACGACATCGCGCAGCTCGTCCTCGGTCACCGGGTTGGCCGGGCCGGCGGGCATGCCGCCGCGGTCGAAGACGAGAACGATGTAGGTGGCGCCGGGCGCGGCGGCCCGCACGATCGAGCGCTGGTAGCCGTCCCGGAGTTCGACGGGCATGGAGTGGAACAGCGTGCTGTCGATGATGGTGCCGAAGCGGCCGTCGTACCCGGTGAAGTCGCTGATGTCGGCGACCTCGAAGCTGGCATTGTGGGCGCCGCGCCGGGCAGCTTCGGCCCGGGCCAGTTCGATGGCGGTGGCCGACTGGTCCAGACCCACGGTGGTGAAGCCGCGCTCGGCCAGATAGATCGCGGTGGCGGCCTCGCCGCAACCGGCGTCGAGGACGTCGCCGTGCACCTTGCCGGCGTCGATCAGCGCGGCGATCTCGGGCTGCGGCACGCCGATGCTCCACGGCGGCCGGGCACCCATCTCGGGAGCCTCGCCGCGGTACGCGCTTTCGAACATGGCATCTGTGGGTCTGGTCATACCTCCGGTTTATCAACGAGCTTGATATATGTCAATATAATTGACATGTTCGAAGGTGAAGACGCTCCCCTGGGCTATCTACTCAGCCGTATCGCCAACGCGCTGCGCGCCGAGATCACCGCCAACGTTCTCGAACCGCTCGGCCTGAGCTTCCCGCAGTACGTCTGCCTGCGCATATTGGACAACCGCTCCGGCATGTCCAATGCCGAGATGGCACGCTTCATCGGGGTGTCACCACAGGCGATGAACATCGTGGTGCGCGCGCTGCAGGACCGCGACCTGATCACCCGGCCCTCGACCGTCGCAGCCGGACGCTCCCGGCCCACCGAGCTGACCCGGGCCGGCCGCACCCTGCTGGGCAAGACCGACGCCGGGATTCGCGCAGCCGACGACGCCCTGCTGGCCAACTTGAGCCCGGCCCAGCGCCGGCAGTTCCGCGAGACGCTGACGAGCCTGATGCCGCCCGACTAGAGGATCGCGGCGGCGACGATCAGGCCGAACGCCAGGTACGCGGCCGCGACGTCGAGCACGACCGGGGAGAACTTCTCCTCGTGGAGCATCTCGCCGATGTCGAGGCCCTTGACGGCGCCGATGAGGCGCACCGAAAGCGCCTGTGCGGCAATGCCGACGAGGCCGAAGACCAGCGTCTTGATCAGGCCGCCGGCCAGGTCGCCCGTCGAGCTGTAGATGGCGAGCACCACGATGAAGGCCATCGACAGCACACCCGAGGCGGCCACCGCCGCGGCATTCGGCCGGCCCGAGCGGACCAGCTCGCGCAACGGTCCCGGCGTGGTCCAGTCGATCACGAAGAAGCCGAGGATCATCAGCGCGCCGCCGACGATCGCGTACAGCGCGATGGCCGACGCGCCGTGTCCGACGATGGACCAGTAGTCGTTGCCAAGAGCGGTCAGGGTCATGAAGTTCGTTTCCTTCCGGTCACTGCGGGATGCGGTGGGGCACAAAGGCTGCGCCGTTGTCGGTGACCAGACCCGAGGTCTCGCGGATACCGAGGCCGGCCGATTCGTCGCCGACGATCCAGGCGCCCAGCGCGGGACGCATGTCGTCGAACTGCGGTAGCGGGTCGAGCAACTGGTACACGTAGCCCTCTTCGCCGTACACGCCGCCGGTCTGTGTCTCGTAACCCGCGCCGACGATCGTGACGTTCGCCCCCTCGCGCCCGAGTTTGGGCTTGCGGACGTATTCGGTCAGCTCGTGTGGATCATCGATGTAGGCCGGCAGCAGGTTCGGGTGCCCCGGGTACATCTCCCACAGCACCGCCAGGATGGCCTTGTTGCTGAGCAGCGACTTCCACAGCGGCTCGATCCACATGGTCTCCGGCAGGGATTCGGCCGCGTACTTGCCGAATTCGTCGTCGAGCACCCATTCCCAGGGGTAGAGCTTGAACAGCGTCGAGATCGGGGCGTCTTCCAGATCGACGAAGCGATTCAGGTCCCGGTCCCAGCCCAGTTGCTCGATGGCCAGGCCGACGGTGTTCATCCCGGCCTCGGCGGCGCACTCCTGCAGGTAGGCCAGCGTCACGTTGTCCTCACCGCTGGTGTCCGCAGAGGACCAGGTGAAGTGGGCTTCGTTGCCGGGCAACCGATCCTGGATTTCCTTCCACCGCTCCACCAGCTTCTCGTGCAGCGAGTTCCACTGGTCGTCGGCGGGAAAGACATCGGTCTTCCAGTACCACTGCAGAATCGCGGCTTCGAGCAGCGACGTCGGGGTGTCGGCGTTGTACTCCAGCAGAACCGGGGGCCGGCGGCCGTCGTAACGGAGGTCGAAGCGACCGTAGAGGTGCGGATCGCTACGGCGCCACGACTTTTCGATGTGCGGCCAGCTCCACTCCGGCAACCCGAAGTCGCGGTAGCGCTCGGTCAGCACGATGTTCTCGACGGCTTCCAGGCACATCGAGTGCAGCACCTCGACCGAAGCCTCGATCGAGAGCACCTCGTCCATGTCGAACACGTAGTGCACCGACTCGTCCCAGTACGGACGGTCATTCCCGTGTGCGTCGGTGGCCGGGGTGTCGAAACACATGCCCTGGCTGGCCACGATCTGCTGCCACCCCGGTCGCGGGGCGTGACGTTCGCGCCGCATCAGCTACCGGAGCTTCCGTGGCTCGACGAACCGAAGCCGCCGCGCGACACCGATGACCCCGACTTGGAGATGGAGGTGCCGGATTTTGTTGTGGCCGTAGTGCCTTTCGGCAGGGTCAGGGTGCCACCGTGGGCGATGCTGCCCACGCCGGAGTTGGAGCCGCCGTAGTAGTACCGGTACGGCGATCCCATGTACAGAAACGTGCTGCCGCCGCCGTAGTTGGTGCCGCTGCTGCAGTAGCTGTCCGGCACCACTTCGTTGCTGCCGTCCTTGACGCAGGACGCGCTGATCTGATCGTCGCGATGGAAGATCGCGTAGCCGGCGGCGACCACCGCCACCACGCCGACGCCGACCGCCGAACCGATGAGGACCTTCTTGCCGGTGGCCGCGCGCTTACGCGCCTTCTCGGCTTTGACCCGCTCGATCTCTTCTTCGGCTTCGCGCGCCCTCTTGGCCTTGTCGCGGGCCCGGGCCTCGGCGACGGTCGGCTGCCGCGGCTTGGCGGTGGCCGGGTCCTGCCAGCGGACGGAACCCTGCGGTTCTGCCGGGGGTGCCGGCGGCGTGAACTCCGGTGTCGGATTCGGGGTGGGACCCGCCGGGGGCACCGGCGGCGAACTCGGCTCGGACCCGGGCGCGGGCTCCGGCCCGCCGCCTTGTGCCGACGACTTCCACGGCTGCCTTTCAGCCCCGTTCTCGGGCCCGACAGTCATGCACACCCCCAATTGACGCAACCTGTGAGACAGCATAAGGCTGGCCGCCCGACAAAGCGGCCGTTGCCGCTGCTTGCGTCGAGCAAAAATAGCCCCGCCGGCCGGTCGACGTCAGCGCGCCGCGAGCGACGGCCAACCGATTTCCCGCTCGAGCTCGAACGCCAGTGCCAGCAGCGTCGCCTCCTGCCCCGCCGCCGCGCCGAACATCATCCCGACCGGCAGCCCCGACGCGGACCGGGCCAGCGGCAGCGAAACCGCCGGGGCGCCACTGGCGTTCTGCAGCGGCGTGAAGCCGACCCAGTCGATGAGCCGCGACATGACCTGGTCGAAGTCGGCAGTCGGGTCCAGGTGCCCGATCGGCGGGGTGACCTCGCTGAGGGTCGGGGTGAGCACCACATCGTAGTCGCGGGCCAGGCGCGCCGGAATGCGCCGTGACGCGGCCAGCCGGGCGATGGCGGCCGGCACGCGGTGCAGATTGCGCGCCGCCTTTGCTTCCAGTCCCAGTGTCAGGTTGTCCAACTTGCCGCGATCGAAGCTGGGGCCGAAGGTGCGTTTTCCACTACGGACCAGCGCAAAGGCCAGGAAAGACCAGTAGAGCAGGAAGTCGTCGCGGAACCGCTCCGGTGCCGGGTTGCCGATCTGGGTGACGCGATGGCCGAGCTCCTCCAGCCGGGCCGCGGTCTGCATGGTCAACTCCCGGATCTCGGGGCCGGCGTCCCGGCCGATCGAGCTCGTGCACACCGCAATACGCAGCCGGCGCCGACCGGGCGCGGTGACGTCGCCGATGGCCGGCAGTTTCGGGTTCCGATAGACGCGCTCGGCTTCGCGGTAGAACGCCGCGGTGTCCCGGACGCTGCGGGTGAGGACGCCGTTGGCGACGATCTGCAGCGGCATCCGGGTCTCACGGTCCAGCGGCAAGCGGCCACGGGTGGGCTTGAGACCGACCAATCCGTTGCAGGAAGCCGGGATTCGGATGGAACCGCCGCCGTCGTTCGCGTGGGCGATGGGCACCACGCCGGCCGCGACGAACGCCCCCGACCCGGACGACGACGCCCCCGCGGTCACCATGGTGTCCCACGGATTGCGCACCGGGCCCAGCCGGGGATGCTCGGCCGAGGCGCTGAAACCGAACTCCGACAGCTGTGTCTTCCCGAGGGCCACCAGCCCCGTCGACAGGTACAGGCGCGCCCACTCCCCGTCGGCCGGCACCGGCCGGGGCGCCCAGGCGTCGGCGCCCTGCATGGTGGGCCAGCCGCCGACCGCGACGTTGTCCTTGATGAACGTCGGTACCCCGTCGAAGAATCCCCCGAAAGGTCTTGGTGCATTCGCCTTTTCAACAGCCTGCTCGAAGGCTTCGTACGCCATGCCGTTCAGTTCGGGCTGTGCCTTCTCGGTACGGGCGATGGCCGCCTGCACCACCTCGACCGCCGACACCGCACCGCTGCGGATCGCGTCGGCGACACCGACCGCGTCGAGGTCGCCGAGGGCGTCGTCACCGAATGTGCTGATGCGTGTCATGGCACCCACGGTACCAAGCAGTACCACCAGCCCGCCTTACCCCCAGATTTCACGTTGTGAGTCCGGACACCGACTGCGTGCACCGTTGAACGCGCTGCGTAAACGCCCAGTTTCCCCGGCGTAACTTTCCATTTGAACTAGTGCCATATGGAAGTAACTGGTGCTAATTTCCGTTCGACCCGGCTGCTGCAGGTCGCAGACCGGTCCGGTCATCGGCGCCCGTATCCGAGCTGCCTGCCTGATGCATTGCATCACTGGCGATTACGACGGATTCGACAGGAACGCGTTCATGACTACCGAGCAATCCCTAGACGAAGTGCACGGCCAACCGATGGCCGCCGCCCGCGTCGGCCCATGGTCCCGCTTCGTCACCTGGGCCAACCAGGACACCATCGAGGACTTCTCACTTCGCTACGCGCCCAAGTCTTTTCGCAAATGGTCGCCGATGGCATGTGCCGTGGCCGCCTTGGGCGGCATCGCCTACCTCGCCGACTACTCCATCGGCGCCTCGATCGCCGTCACCCACGGCGCGGCCAGCGCGGTCGTCGCGATCCTGGTCGCCGCGGTCACGATCTTCCTCACCGGCATCCCGATCGCGTATTACGCCGCCAAATACAACATCGACATGGACCTGCTCACGCGCGGAGCCGGTTTCGGATACTTCGGCTCAACCCTGACGAGCCTCATCTACGCCAGCTTCTGCTTCATCTTCTTCGCGCTCGAAGGCGCGATCATGGCGCAGGCGATGAAATTGGCGTTCGGCATTCCACTGGCCGTCGGCTACATCATCGGCTCACTGATCATCATCCCGCTCGTGCTCTACGGCATGACCGCCCTGGCCAAGTTCCAGGTCTGGACCCAGCCGTTGTGGCTGATCCTGTTCGTCGCCCCCATCGCCTTCATCGCGACCGCGGATCCGGCGGGCTTCCACGGGTTCCTGAGCTGGGCGGGCAACGGCGGCAGCGAGCAGGTGACGGCCATCGGAGTCGGCGCGGGCGCCGGCGTGGCGTTGTCGCTCATCGCCCAGATCGGTGAACAGGTCGACTACCTGCGCTTCATGCCCGAGAAGTCGGAAACACCGCCGCTGCGCTGGTGGGCCGCGGTGCTCGCCGCCGGCCCCGGCTGGGTGATTCTCGGTGCGGCCAAACAGATCTGCGGCGCCTTCCTGGCCTTCTACGTCGCGGGCAAGGTCGGTTTCGCGGCCGCCACCGAACCCATCGAGCAGTTCCTCGGCGGCTTCGGCTCGGTCATCCACAACGACGCCCTCGCCCTCGGTCTGGCCACGCTGATGGTGTTGCTGTCGCAGGTGAAAATCAATGTGACAAACGCATATTCGGGCTCGTTGTCCTGGTCGAACTTCTTCAGCCGGGTGCTGCACGTGCACCCGGGCCGGGTGGTGTACCTCGGTCTGCACATCGCCATCGCGCTGGCACTGATGCTCAGCGACATGTTCGCCGTGCTCAACACCATTCTCGGGTTCTACTCGAATGTCGCGATCGCCTGGATCGGTGCGATCGTCGCCGACCTCGTGATCAACAAGCCACTGCTCAAGCTCAGCCCGTCGTACGTCGAGTTCAAGCGGGCCTACCTCTACAGCATCAATCCGGTCGGATTCGTCTCGATGCTGGTCGGTTCGGTGTTCTCGATCATGGCCTTCTACCACGCTTTCGGAGATTTCCTCGCGGCCTGGTCGCCCTAGCTGGCGCTGACGCTGTCCTTCGTGCTGTCACCGGTGATGTGCATCGCGACGAAGGGCAAGTACTACCTGGCGCGGCGCAATCCGCTTCGTGAGGAGATCGAGAAGGAGCCGCTGTGGGCGGGCCAGACGCTGCTGGACGTCGTCGACCAGAAGCGGTACGAGCTGCCGGACATGGTCCACGACTGCCCCTTCCACCACGGCACCGTGTCCTCGCTGACCTGCACGCTCACCAAGGACTGCCATGACATGTGCAAGAAGGACGGCTACACCGATTTCACCAGCGCGGAACTACTGAAAACTGCGGTGACACCGCAGTCGAGCTGACGCACCGTCATGGCCTCGCCCAGAGCACCGGGCGGGGCCATGACTGTCGGTCAGGGGGTGAGTTCGGCGATCACATCGAATTCGAGTTGGTCTGCGCTGGCGAGGTACACGGGTTGACGAGTATGAGCACCACGCATGACGACCTCGCCGCGCGGACCCTGGTAGGCGACATTGGAGCGCGCCCGGTCGATCGCGGCCACCTCCAGGCTGCGGGCCGTCTGCGCCAGCGCGGTGAGCAACAACAGTCCCTCGTAACAGGATTCACCGATGTTGTTGAGAGCCGGGGCCGCACTGCCGAACCGCTGCAGATAGTGCGAGCCGAACCCCATGTTCACCTCCGTGGGGAGGCTCTCGAAGTAGCCGCACGCGGTGTACAGGCCGGTGGTCGCCCCACTTCCGCTGGCGCACAACACATCCTCACCGATCATCAACGACAGGCGCACGACGCTCTGGTCCAGGCCGGCGCGGGCGAACGCGCGATTGAACGCCGCGTTGTCCGCACCCACCATCAACACCAGCACCCCGTCGGCATCCGAGGCGGTGATGACGTCGAGCATCGTCCGGAAATCTCGCCCGCCCAACGGAACGAATGCCTCGCCGACGAACTCGAGGCCCGACCGCCACATGTACTCCTTGGTCACGCGGGCGGTCTGCCGCGGCCAGATGTAGTCGTTGCCGACGATGCACCAGCGTTTCAGCCCGAGGTGCTCACGCAACCACGTCAACGCCGGAAACAGTTGCTGCTCCGGCGTTTCCCCCACCATGTACACGCCGTCGGTGCTCTCGCCGCCCTCGTAGAACGTGGTGTACACGTAGGGCACCCGCCCGGCCGTCTGCGGGGTGATGACCCGCCGCGCATTCGACAGGTGCCAGCCCACCACGGCGTCGATCTGCTGCTGGGCCACCAGGCGGCCCAGTTCGTCCGCGAGCTCGTTCAACGGCGCGCCGGCGTCAACGGCATGAATGCGAACCGGCCGGTCCAGGATGCCGCCGGCGGCGTTGATGTCCTCAGCGGCCAGTTCGGCGCTCGCCTCGCACGACGGTCCGAACATCCCGGCGGGCCCGCTCAACGGCACCACGAGCGCAATGTCGACCGCATCCCGGTCGGGGCGCGCGGGAGTCGTCGCAGGTTTCGGATTCACCATCACCTCACCTTGGGAGACCAGCCCAGCCCTGCCACACCAATCGCGACGACCACGACGTCCGGCGGCCGGGTGGCCAGAATTCATTTTGAAGATACCTTCCGATCAGCGCTGTTTCACGGCGAGACGACAGGTCCGACCACGGTAGGCTGGGCGCCACCATGGAGATGAAGCCCGGCGCCCGTGCTGACACCATCGAGGAACTCGCTCGACTGGTGAAGTCGGTCGCCTTCGAACTGGACCGCGTCGTGACCGATCACCTGGGCGGTCTGACGGTGCGTCAGTGGCACGTGCTGGCCGCACTCGAGGGTGGCGCCGGAAAACCGATGACGGCACTGGCCGAGGTGACGCTGCTGCCCGGGCCGAGTCTGACCCGGCTCGTCGACGGGATGGTCGACGACAATCTGGTGCTGCGCAAGGCCGATGTGGTCGATCGCCGGCGGGTGTTGGTCTACCAGACCCGCCGGGGCAGCGCGCTGTACCGCCAGATCCGGGATCGGCTCAACAAGTCCGAACAGCTGGCCGCGCTGTGCACGTCAGCGTCGCTGCAGCCCGAAGCCCTGACCGAGCTGCTGGGCGTCCTGCAGGGTTCGAGCTCCCCGGCAGACCTGCGCGGCTGACACCGGTACCCGCCAAACAGCCAGTCCCCCAAGGTAATCGGGGAACTGGCTGCCGGCTGCGGGATCAGAAACTGGCGTGTGGCGCGCCCATTCCGGGATCGATCTGGTAGGGCCCCGATGCCGACGGCGCCACCGGGAAATCGAAGATCGCCGTCGGGATGTACACCGTCGCACAGGAATTCGGGATGTCCACCACGCCGGAGAGCCGGCCCTCGATCGGCGCGGATCCGAGCAGCAGGTAGGCCTGCTCCGGGCTGTAGCCGAACTTCGTCAGGTAGTCGATGGCGTGCAGACATGCGCGCTGGTAGGCCAGATCCGAGTCGAGGTATTTCTGCTCGCCGTCGAGCGTCACCGAGGTGCCGGAGAACGCCAGCCATTCCGAGTACTGCGGGTCGGTGTTGCCGGGCATGAAGATCGCGTTCTCATGCACGCCGTAGGTTTCCATGCCGCCCTTGATCAGATCCACGTGCAGGTCCATGAACCCGCCCATCTCGATCGCGCCGCAGAACGTGATCTCGCCGTCGCCCTGCGAGAAGTGCAGGTCGCCGAACGACAGGTTCGCGCCGGGGACGAACACCGGATAGAACACCCGGCTGCCCTTGGTGAGGTTCTTGATGTCCTGGTTTCCGCCGTTCTCGCGGGGCGGCGCGGTGCGGGCGGCCTCGGCGGCAGCCTTGGTGAAGGCATCGCCGCGCAATGAGCCCAGGATCGCGTCCTGCGGTTCGGGCGGCAATGCCAGCGGCGGCACGCGGTCGGGATCGGTCGCGATCAACGCGCCTTCGCGGGCGTTCCATTTGGCCAGCAGCGCCGCCGACGGCGCGGTGCCCATGAGGCCGGGATGCACGATGCCGGTGTACTTCACATGGGGCACGTGGCGCGAGGTGGCCTTCTGCCCCGAGAAGTCCCAGATCGCCTTGTAGGCGTCGGGGAATTGGTCGGTGAGGAACCCGCCGCCGTTCTGCTTGGCGAAGATGCCGGTGTATCCCCAGCCCTGCCCAGCCAGCGGCCCCGAGTCTTCCTGCGGAATGGGCCCGACGTCGAGGATGTCGACGATCAGCAGGTCACCCGGCTCGGCGCCCTCGATCGCGAACGGCCCGGACAGGCAGTGCACGCCCTTGAGTGGCGCGTTGAGGATGTCCTCGGCCGAGTCGTCGTTGTGGATGGCACCGTCGAACCACTCGCGGCAGTGCGCCCGGAAGCTGTCCCCCGGCTTGACGGTGACGGCCGGCGGGATGTCCGGGTGCCATCGGTTGTGGCCGACCAACTGTTGGTCGGTGAACTTCTTCGCCGAATCCAAGGGGAACAGCAATTCCGGCACATTGACCTCCTAGCGACACAAACACACTTGCTTCCGAATGGAAGTATTCAATACTGAAGGTGTCTCGTCTGCGGTTCGGGCAAGTTACATCCGGATGACGTTGGCGGATAGGGCTTATGGTGTCGTTGTGCCTACCTACGTATTCCGGTGTGGACAGGGTTGCCCGGACTTCACCGAACAACATTCGATGGCGAGCGTGCCCGCCGATACGCCGTGTCCGAGATGCAGCGGCGCGGCCAGGCGCCGAATCGGAGCGCCCGCCCTGGGCGCCGGCAACTCGCCGGGCATGCGGGCGCAGGACGCCACCCGCGCCACGGCGGACCGCCCCGATGTCGTCCAGAGCCTGCCCACGAGTCGCCGCCGCGCGCCGGTGACGACGAATCCGTTGCACCGCAAGCTGCCCCGGCCCTAGCCGGACAAAAGCAAAACCCCGCGCACTCCGGGATCGCCGGGTTTGTGCGCGGGGTTTTGTCAGTGAGCAGCGGGTGTGCTGCCCAAGTTCTTACTGCTGGCCGACCTCGAACCGCACGAAGCGGGTCACGGTGACGCCGGCCTCGTCCAGCAGGGCCTTCACGGTCTTCTTGTTGTCGGACACCGACGGCTGGTCGAGCAGCACGACGTCCTTGTAGAAGCCGGTGACGCGGCCTTCGACGATCTTCGGCAGTGCGGCCTCGGGCTTGCCCTCTTCCTTGGCGGTCTCCTCGGCGATACGACGCTCGTTGGCGACCAGGTCGGCGGGCACGTCCTCACGGGTGAGGTACTTGGCCTTCAGCGCGGCGATCTGCAGCGCGACCGCGTGAGCGGCCTCTTCGGAAGCACCGTTGTACTCGACCAGCACACCCACGGCCGGCGGCAGGTCCGCGGCACGCTTGTGCAGGTAGGTCTCGACGGTGCCGTCGAAGTAGGCGACCCGGCGCAGTTCGAGCTTCTCGCCGATCTTCGCGGACAGGTCCGCGACCAGCTGCTCGACGGTGGTGCCGTCGACGGTGGCGGCCTTGAGGGTCTCCACGTCGTTGGCCTTGGCCGCGACGGCAGCGGTGAGGATCTGGTCCGCGAGAGCCTGGAATTCGGCGTTCTTGGCGACGAAGTCGGTCTCGGAGTTCAGCTCGATGAGGGCGCCGTCCTTGGCGGCGACCAGGCCCTCGGCGGTGGCGCGCTCAGCGCGCTTGCCGACGTCCTTGGCACCCTTGATGCGCAGGACCTCGACGGCCTTGTCGAAGTCACCCTCGGTCTCAACCAGTGCGTTCTTGCAGTCGAGCATGCCGGAGCCGGTGAGCTCCCGCAGTCGCTTTACGTCAGCAGCGGTGTAGTTAGCCATCTCAGCTTTCTGTGGTGGTGGTTTCGGTGGTCTCAGCGGCAGCGTCGGTGCCGGCGGTCGCACCGGCGAGCAGTTCCTGCTCCCACTCGGCGAGCGGCTCGGCGCCTTCGGCCTCGGTCTTGGCACCCGAGCGGGCCTGCAGACCCTCGGCAACCGCGGAGGCGATCACCTTGGTCAGCAGCGCGGCGCTGCGGATGGCGTCGTCGTTACCCGGGATCGGGTAGTTGACCTGGTCGGGATCGCAGTTGGTGTCCAGGATCGCGATGACCGGGATGCCGAGCTTGATGGCCTCGGAAACGGCCAGGTGCTCCTTGTTGGTGTCGACGACCCAGATGGCCGACGGAACCTTCTGCATGTCCCGGATACCGCCGAGGCTGCGCTCGAGCTTGTTCTTCTCACGCGTCAGCATGAGGATTTCCTTCTTGGTGCGACCCTCGAAGCCACCGGTCTGCTCCATCGACTCGAGTTCCTTCAGGCGCTGCAGGCGCTTGTGAACGGTCGAGAAGTTGGTGAGCATGCCGCCCAGCCAGCGCTGGTTGACGTAGGGCATGCCGACGCGGGTGGCCTCGTCGGCGATGGACTCCTGGGCCTGCTTCTTGGTACCGACGAAGAGCACGGTGCCGCCGTGGGCAACGGTCTCCTTGACGAATTCGTACGCCTTGTCGATGTAGGTCAGCGTCTGCTGCAAGTCGATGATGTAGATGCCGTTGCGGTCGGTGAAGATGAACCGCTTCATCTTGGGGTTCCAGCGACGGGTCTGGTGCCCGAAGTGTGCGCCGCTGTCCAGCAGCTGCTTCATGGTCACTACGGCCATGTTGGTGCCTCACTCAGTTATCGGTTGTCGTCCGGTATCGGGTGATTCCGGACCCTGGCGTCTGCTGCGTGCCGGACCCAACTCGGTTGTCCGAGGTGGGACCGCCCGGCATGCGGTGGCGACCCGAGATCGAGCCGCTGTGCAGGCGCGCGAAGTCAACCCACGAATGCGGATTGCAGGTGGAAGTTTACACGCTCGCCGGGGGTGCTTTTGTCCACAGTGCGCGGGTTATCCACAGATCGGGTTTCTGGGGGTGCCGAAGCCGCCGCCGAAGCGCTGAACTGGCCTGATGCGGACTCTACTGGCGCTCCTGCTCGCCGGACTCGGCTCGACCGGCGTGGCGCACGCCACCGACGACCGCCTGGACTGGCCGCTGCGGCCGCGACCGGCCGTCGTGCGCACGTTCGACGCGCCGCGGCCGAACTGGCAGCGCGGGCATCGGGGCGTCGACCTCGCCGGTGCCGCCGGCCAGACGGTGTACGCCGCCGGCCCGGGCACCGTGGTGTTCGCCGGCGAGCTCGCAGGCCGGCCCGTCGCGTCGGTCGCTCATCCGGGCGGGCTGCGGACCAGCTACGAGCCCGTCCGGGCGGCGGTGCGCGCCGGCGCCGTCGTCGCGGCGGGTACGCCGCTCGGCACGCTGCTGGCCGGGCACCCCGGCTGCGCGAGCTGTCTGCACTGGGGCGCCATGTGGGGCGCGTCGTCCGACGCCGACTACGTCGATCCCCTCGGCCTGCTCGCCACCACCCCGATCCGCCTCAAGCCCCTTTGACCGCGAGCGGCCGTGTTTGTACGGCGACACGCCGCTATTCGCGTGCACGATGCGCACCCTCGCCGGCCGCGAGCGGCCCCCAAAATGCTCGCGACGACGAGTTAGGCCCGAGGGTGGGCCTGGTCGTGGACGGCGCGCAGCCGGGCGACGGTCACGTGCGTGTAGAGCTGCGTCGTCGCGAGCGATGAATGCCCCAGTAGCTCCTGCACCACGCGCAGGTCGGCACCACCTTCCAGCAGGTGGGTGGCCGCGCTGTGGCGCAAGCCGTGCGGCCCGATGTCGGGTGCACCGTCCACCGCCGAGATCGTCTGGTGCACGACGGTTCGCGCCTGTCGGGGGTCGAGGCGTCGTCCCCGTGCCCCGAGCAGCAGCGCCGGGCCGGACGTCGCGACCGCCAGCGCCGGGCGGCCGTCGGACAGCCAGGCCCGCAGCGCGTTGAAGGCCGGTTCCCCGAAGGGCACGGTGCGCTCCTTGTCGCCTTTACCGAGCACGCGCAGCAACCGGCGGCTCTGGTCGACATCATCGATGTCCAGGCCGCACAGCTCGCTGACACGGATGCCGGTGGCATACAGCATCTCGACGATCAGCCGGTCCCGCAGCGCCACCGGATCACCTTGTTCGGCACCGGAATTCGCCGCCGACATGGCATCGACGGCCTGGTCCTGACGCAGCACTGCGGGCAGCGCACGATGCGCCTTGGGGGTCTGCAGCCGGACGGCCGGGTCGGTCTCGAGCAGCCCGCGCCGCACGGCCCACGCAGTGAAGGTCTTGACCGCCGAGGTCCGGCGGGACAGCGTGGTCCGGGCGGCGCCCCTGGCGGCCTGTTCGGCGAGCCACGACCGCAGCGTCATGAGGTCCAGGTCCGCGAGGGTCGCGTCGTCGCCGAGGAATTCCCCCAACGACCGCAGGTCACCGAGATAGGCGCGCCGCGTGTGCTCGGAACGCCCGCATTCGAGTTCGAGGTACTGATCGAACTCGTCGAGAACCGCCTGGTGCACTCCCCTACGTTGGCAGAACGCTCGGCCGATCGCCCGTCACGCCACCCGTCGGTTTCCGAGCTGTGACCTCAGGCGTCGACGCGCCTGCCCGCACGTTCGGCGAACGCATCGAGCGCAGCAAGAACTTCCGGGGATCGCCATACGCGATTGCGGCGCCCAGCGGTGGTCTCGATGATCACGCCTGCCTCAACCAATGGAGTCAGTACGCGCTGGGCGTGTGCAGTCTGGGCCACAATGCCTTTGTCCACGAGCAGTGCGGCATTGATCACGGGGCGGCTGGTCAGTAGGTCGGCCACCTTCCACGCTCCTGAATCCGCACGCGCGGTGATCCTGTCGTTCCAGCTGGCGCGGATGGTACGCAGGTCTGTGACCAGCTGCCGACCGTTGACCGTGGCGCGCAGACTTGCCTCGGCAAATCGCTCCACGATGGGCGCGGCGTCACCCTCCCGGTACGCCGTAAGTGCCCCGATGTATCCGTCCGTATCGGCCAGCAACCCCGCCGACACCGGCACAGTGATCTGACGAGTCAGTGCCTTATTGCGCAGCATTGCCTGGACCAGCGCACGCCCGGTGCGACCGTTGCCGTCGGTAAACGGGTGCAGCGTCTCGAATTGAGCGTGGGCTACCGCGATCAGCGGCAGTACTGCGGTGTCGGTGCGCCTCGTGAACGCGATGAGGTCGTCGATCGCAGCGGGAATGAGTTCGTGACGTGGGCCTACGAATGTCGCACCGACAGGTGTCGATCCACGACCGATCCACACCGGCTCGGTACGCCATTGCCCCGGGGTGTGCCGTGGCTGATTGACCATGAGCGCGGCGTGCATCGCGAGGATGGCTGCGGCGTCGATGGTCCCCGAGAGATCCAACGCAGCCTGCATCGCGGCGGTGTTGGCGACGATGTCGGCGGCGTTGCGCTTGCCAGTGCCACCGACGAGCTCTTCCTCGGCGACAGATCTTGCCGACGCCGAGAGATTCTCGATCTGGGAGCTGGCAGCAGATTCCGACCGCAGCAGGACCGCAGCGAACGGTGCGATCTCGCCGCCTAGTTCGGCGTCGAACCGGGCGATCTCGCTGCTTCAGCCTCGGCCAAGACCGCGTCAGGCAACACCAGGTCCAGCTCGGCGATGCTTGCCGGCACTGCTGGATGGTAGGTGCCGTGTTTGGGTGGCATACCTGCGTAATGAACCTGCGGCTCCCAGCGCACATCCTCGTAAGTAACAGCGCTAAGTGGATGCACACTGCGACCTTACATCCATTTATCGGTTAAGTGGATGTAAGATTGGGTGTTGCATCCACTTGTTCGCTCAGGCGTCGACGCGACGCAAGGCATCCGGCGTCAGTTCGGCCAGTGAGCGGTAGCCGTCGATGGCCATGGTCAGGTCGGTCTCGGCCAGCAGGGACCGCACCACGTGAACGACGCCGGCGGTGCCGGCCAGCGCCATGCCGTACGCGTACGGCCGGCCGATGCCGACCGCCGTCGCCCCCAGCGCCAGCGCTTTGACGACGTCGGCGCCGGTCCGGACGCCGGAGTCGAACAGCACCGGCAGTCCGTCGGCCGCCGCGACGACGCCGGGCAGGCAGTCGATGGCCGGAATTCCGCCGTTGGCCTGCCGGCCGCCGTGGTTGGAGCAGTAGATGCCGTCGAGGCCGGCGTCGCGGACGCGCCGCGCGTCGTCGGGGTGACAGATGCCCTTGACCAGCAGCGGCAACTTCGTCAGCGATCGCAGCCAGGGCAGGTCGTCCCAGGTCAGCGGGTTGCCGAAGTCCTGCACCCACTGCATCACCACGCCCTGTGGGTTCTGCTCGGGCGGCGCGGGCAGCTTGGCACGGAAGACCGGGTCGCTGGTGTAGTTGGACAGACAGTGGCCGCGCAGCTGCGGGAAGTTGGCCGTCGACAGGTCGCGGGGACGCCAGCCGGGTACCCAGGTGTCGAGGGTGACGACGATGCCCTGGTACCCCGCCGCTTCGGCACGGCTGACGAGGCTCGCCGCCAAATCGCGGTCTTTCGGGGTGTACAGCTGGAAAAAGCCTGGGGTATCACCGAATTCGGCGGCGACGTCCTCCAGCGGATCGCTGGTGAGCGTCGAGACCATCATCGGCACCCCGGTCTGGGCCGCAGCCCGCGCGGCATGCAGGTCGCCGTGGCCGTCGCGGGCACAGATGCCCATGACGCCGATGGGCGCGAGGAACAACGGCGATGGCAGCTTCAGCCCGAACAGGTCGATCGTCAGGTCCCGCTCGGTGGCCCCGACCAGCATCCGCGGCATGAGGCCCCAGCGCTCGAAGGCGCTGACGTTGACGCGTTGCGTCCGCTCGTCACCGGCGCCGCCGGCGACGTACGACCAGATCGACGGCGGCATCGCGGCCTGGGCGCGCTCCTCGAGTTCCGCGAACGAGATCGGCAGCGTCGGGACGACACCGCCGAGCCCCTGCAGGTAAATCTCGAGTTGATAGTCACCGAACGCCATCAGGCCGCCCTTCCGTCGCAAACTTCGGCTGAGGATCGCACATTAGCGTCGGCCTGCGCGTCGGCTTTCCGGCCTATGCCTCGGCTTCGGCCTTCGCCAGCTCGGCCTTCCACTGCCGGAAGGTCTCTTCGGTCCGGCCGCGGCGCCAGTAGCCGGAGATGGACGCCCATTCGGCGCCGACGCCGCGCTCCTTGCGCAGGTAGGGCCGCAGGTTGTGCATGACGGTCTGCGCCTCACCGTGCACGAACACCTGGACCTGGCCGGGCAGCCAGTCGGCCGCCCGGACCGCCGCGATGAGCGGCGCGTTGTCGCCGGCCTGGTCATCGGGCACGAGGTCGGCGCGGCCGCCGCGGTGGATCCACTGGATCTTCACGCCGGCCGGCGCGGTCAACTCGAGTTCGTCGTCCGGTCCGTCGACTTCGATGAAGGCCTGGCCGATCGCGTTGGGCGGCAACGCTTCCAGCGCGGTGCTCAGCGCCGGCAGCCCGGCTTCGTCGCCGGCCAGCAGGTGCCAGTCGGCGGCCGGGTTGGGCGCGTATGCCCCATTGGGTCCCATGAGATACGCGGGGTCGCCTGGCGCCAACGACGCCGCCCACGGCCCGGCCACGCCGGTGTCGCCGTGTACGACGAAGTCGACGGTGAGTTCGCGCTGCTCGACGTCGACGCTGCGCACGGTGTAGGTCCGCACCGTCGGGCGCTGGTCGGCCGGCAGCTCCTCGAAGCTGTCCAGCGTGAGCGGCTGCGCGAGATCGGCCACCTGGACACCGGTGGGCACGATGACGAACTTGACGTAGGAATCTGTGAATTCCTTGGGAGTGAAGGTGTCGAACCCGTTGCCGCCGAACACAACACGAATCATGTGCGGGGTCAGGCGCTGGGTGCGGAGTACTTCGAACGTATGAATCGGACGGCCTGCCACGCCTCGACTATACGAGCGGCGCGGCCGCCGTGGTGGGCTACCGAGCCAGCACCGCCGCCGTGTACTTGGGCTTCCAGTCCGACGTCAGCAACGCACCGAAGTTGGATTCGAGGTCGTCACGCTTGGCGGTGTCGGTGTCACGCACCGCGAAGATGAAGGCCGGGCCGCTCCAACCCGTCCCCGCCACGCCCGACAGCACCTGCAGAATCTGGCGCGCCTGCTCGTCCTGGCTGACGCCCCGGGCCTGCGGCGCGCACGTCGAGGCGCCCAGTTCCGTCATCCACACCTTCTTGTCTCCGTCGCCGTTGACGGTCATCAGGTCGTGCACGCGCACCAGGTCCGACCACCCGTTGTCGCCGTCTTCGGCGATGCCGCCCGGGAACACATACGGGTGCATCGCGGTGGCGTCGAAGAACTTCCGCGCGCCATTGGCGTACATGTCGGCGAGGAATTTGGTCGGCGCGTCCGGGCCGGTGGCGCGGCTGAGCCCGGCGGCGATGACCGTGGCGTCGGGCTGAATGGCCTTGATCGCCGGATAGGCCGCCTTGAGCAGCTCGGTGTAGACGGCAGCGCGGTTGTCGGTGAATCCGAAGAACAGCGGCAGATTCGGCTCGTTCCAGATCTCCCAATCGGCGACGCGGTCGCCGTAGCGCTGCACGACGGCCGTGACGAAGGCGGCGTAGTCCGCCGGATTCACCGGTGGCGCACTGAAATACGAACCCGGCGCCCGAGCCCACGTGGGGCTGTACGCGATCAGGCCGAGCACCTTCAGGCCACGCTTCTTGGAGCCGTTCACCCAGTGGTCGACGTAGTGCCAATTGTATTGGCCCTTAACAGGTTCCACGATGTGCCAGTCGATCAGCACCCGCATCCACTCCGCCCGCGTTCGGGCCACGGCATCGAGTTCGCGGTCGGCGTCGGCGTCGCTCATCCAGGACTGCGGCGCGCCGACGCTGAATCCATAACCGGCGTCGGGCACCGCGGGCATCGCGACGAGCGAAGGCCGCACCCACACGCATTCGCCCGCTAGCAGCGCGACGACCAATCCGATGACGGCAGCGAGCCACCGAAAACAGCGGCGAGCGCGAACCATGCCAGCGGGCATTCAGGCGGACGGCTGCAGTGCGGGCAGCGGCTCGGTCGCGATGCGGTGCGCCTCTTGGGTGTCGATCCCCAAGGCGCGCAACACAAGTTCCGCAGTGGCCGAGCCTGCCTCACGCCAGGTCTGATGACCTTCCAGAACCATCCACATGGCGCTGACCGTGGCGCCCATGACCATCGAGGCCACGCTGTCGACTCCGATCTCACCCAGCTGGTAGCGGCCGGCCGCCACGCCGGCGTCGACGTCACTGCTCGGCGGGCCGGCCATCCAGGTGCGCAGCGTCTCTTCGCTGAGGCCGAACTTGACGGCGAACCGTCCCAGCATGGGGTTCTCGTGCCCATAGCGCACCCACATCCGAATGCCCGTGGCCAGCCTCGTCGCGGCATCATCGGTCGCCGCCGCCAGGAACGAAGCCGAAACGCGCCGATGCAGGTCCGCGGTGACCTCACTGACGACGCGATCGAACAGATCGTCCATCGAGCCGACGTTCCGGTACAGGGTGCCGCGGGCCACGTTCGCCTCTTGCGCCAGCTCACTGATGGTGACCTGCGTGGTGCCCTTCTCGACGAAGAGCCGCACTGCCGCCGTCACGATCCGGTCGTCAGTTGTGGTCATGGCGCGGCTCCTTCAAGTTCTCCTGCACCGTCTGCATCACCTGTCCAATCCATAACGATAGCAACAGCGATTGCACACATCATCGATCTTCTGAACAACTTTGTTCAAAATACACCCTTGACTTGTGTTGAACACTTCTGTTCAATTCGATACATAGTTGTTGCCACTCGAAGGGATCAACGATGATCGAACCCTCCCCGACTGACCGGATCCCGGTACTGATCGCCGGCGGCGGGCCGGTCGGCCTCACCTTGGCGCTGACCTTGGCCCGTCAGGGCGTGCCGGCACTACTCGTCGAACGCAATCCGTCGACGACGACGCACCCCAAGATGGACATCACCAATGGCCGCAGCATGGAGCTGTACCGGCAACTCGGCATCGCCGACGAACTACGCAAAGTGGCTGTCCCCGAGGACAATCCGTTCGACGTCGCGTGGGTCACCAAGCTCAGTGGGTGGGAGTTGGCGCGATTCCGCTACCCCGGGGTGGCCGCGCGCCGCGACGCCATCCGGGCCTGCATCGACGGGACCATGGCGTTGGAGCCCCCGATGCGGGTCTCCCAGGCGATTCTCGAACCGGCGCTGAAGGAGATCCTGGAGACGCGCACCGGCGTCGACGTCCGGTATGGGTGGGCATTGCAGTCGTTCCGCCAGGACGCCGGCGGCGTCGACGCCGTCATCAACTGCAGCGCCACCGGCGAGACCCGGACCGTACGCGCGGACTATCTGGCCGGTTGCGACGGCGCCGGCAGCATCGTGCGACGCGAACTGGGAATCGCGTTGCACGACATCGATATCCGCCGTATGGCCGCCCGCGAAATCGGGCTGCGCAAAATGGTCGCGGGCACGGTGCGGGCATTCATGGACCAGCGACAGACCCCGATGGACGGCCGCGTGTACATGGTGCATTTCACTTCCCCGGCCCGCGAGATCTTGGAGCGGTTCGGCACCACCTGGCACACCCAGTCCCCCGAAGGCTGGACCCTCATCTCGCAGAACGACCGTGACACCTGGACGTTGCACACGCTGATCGGCGTGGGAGTGAAGACCGAGGCGATCGATCCGAAGCAGTTCCTGTTCGCCCGCCTGGGAGTCGAATTCGACTGCGACATCATCGTTGCCAACGAGTGGCGGCCCCGGCTGTCGCTGGCCGACTCGTACGGGCACGGCCGAGTCTGGCTGGCCGGCGACTCCGCCCACCAGGTGGTGCCCAACGGTGGCTACGGCATGAACACCGGTGTCGGCGACGGGGTCGGGCTGGGCTGGGCGCTGGCCGCCGTTGTCAACGGCTGGGGCGGTCCGCGCCTGCTCAGTGCGTACGCGGCCGAACGCCGCGGCGTCGGGATCGCCAATCGGGATGCCTCAGCACGCCACACCATGGTGCGCCTGGCCATCCAAATGGCAAACCGCGCTTCGCTTTCCGGGCAGAACTGGTCAGGTGAACGCGACCGCGCACGCCTGGGACGCGAGATTCTGGATCTCGGCAACCTCGAAAACGAGGCCGACGGAATCGAGTACGGATACCGCTATGACACCTCACCGGTCGTCTGTACGGAACCGAGCTGCCCGCCGGCCGGCCCCTCACATCGGTACATCCCGAGCACCGTGCCGGGTGCCCGCCCGCCGAGTGTCTTCCTGCCCGATGGCACAGCGTTGTTCGATCTGTTCGGCCCCGGATTCACCCTGCTGCGTTTCACCGATATCGATATCACCGACTTGATGGCGGCGGCCGACGACCGCGGTGTCCCACTGACCGTCGTCGACGTCCGCGACGCACACACCCGCAAGCTCTACGAGCGCGACCTGGTGCTCATCCGTCCCGATCAGCACGTCGCATGGCGCGGAGACCACGGCCCCGCCGACGCGCTGGCCGTGATCGACAAGGTCCGGGGTGCGGTCGGCGCCGCGGTCACAGCGTCACGAAAGGAGTACGCACGATGAGCAGCAACACCATTGGCGCCCACAACGGCCTGCACAGCGCGCAGGGGGCACTGGCCGGCGAGCACCCTGGGCGCTCCCGCAACCCACTGATCAAGGTGACGGACGTCGCCTGGCTGGAATTCGACAAACCCGACCTGGCGCGCGCCGAGGCCTTTGCCCATGCATTCGGCTTCGGCACCGCGCTGCGCACCGATACCGAATTGCATTTGCGCGGCAGCGATCCCGACGCCCCGTGTGTCCTCATCCGGCGTGGCGCGCAGACGCGTTTCCGCGGCATGGCGTTCGCCGCCGGCGACGACACAGACCTGGTCCGACTGGCCGACAAGACCGGCGCCCGGGTGACCGCGCTACCGGAGGCGATCGGCGGGCTGGGTGTGCACTTGACCGACCCCAGCGGTATTCCGGTGCACGTGGTGTCCGGTACGCATCCGCTGAGCCCGCTGCCGGCCCAGGCACCGCACACCTTCAACCTCGGCCACGATGTCGTCCGGATCAACGCCACTCAACGGCCGCCGCGGGTGCCGACGACGGTGCAACGCCTCGGCCACGTCGTCGTCCAGTCCACCAAATACCGTGCCGCGCTGGACTGGTACCTCGATACGCTCGGCTTGATCGTCAGCGACTTCCTGTACTTCCCGGGCCAGCGCGAACGCGGCCCCACCATGAGCTTCATCCGGTGTGACCGCGGCTCGATCCCGACCGACCACCACACCCTCGCCTTGGCGCTGGGGCCCGCGAACCGCTACGTCCACTCGGCCTATCAGGTCAGTGACCTCGACGCCCTCGCCGCCGGTGGTGAATACCTCAAAGACCATGGCTACCAACGCTCCTGGGGCATCGGCCGGCACATCCAGGGCAGCCAGATCTTCGACTACTGGCGTGACCCGGACGGGTTCATGGTCGAGCACTTCACCGACGGCGACATGTTCGACAGCACGCTCGAACCCGGATGGGCCGAGTTCACCGCCTCCGGCCTGGCGCAATGGGGACCGCCGGCCACCGCCGACTTCCTCGGCACCAGTCCGCGGCACGCGCGCGGCGAGGTACGAGAACTGCTCACCGCCCTGCGCAGCAACAACGAATTCGACGTCAACCGCCTCATCGGCCTACTGAAAGCAGCCAAGTCATGACCATCTCCGTTCTGCGCACCGCCGACGCCTGGTGGGTGCACACCGCCACCGGTGCCGCCAAGATCGCCACCGATGCGACCACCACGGGCGCCCTGCTCGCCGACCGCGTCGCCATCGAAGCCGCTGCCGCCGACACCGCCACGGTGCCGGTCGACAGCCTCGAACTCGTGTCTCCCGTGACCGTACCCTGCCGGGTGGTCGCCCAGATGACGAACTTCGCCTCGCACGTCAAAGACGCCGGGATGGAACCGGCCTCGATCCCGTTGACCTTCTTCCGTAAATCGTCGGCGTCGATCACGGGCCCATCGGACGCGATCGTCAAACCCAGCCACGTGCAGTTCCTGGACTACGAAGTGGAGATCGGTCTGGTCATCGGCACCGACATCCCGGTGGGCAGCACCATCACCGAGGCCAACCTCGCCGACTACGTAGCCGGACTGGTGGTCACCAATGACGTCTCCGCGCGCGACATCCAGCTGCCCCAGACACAGTTCTACGAGGCCAAGTCCTACCCCACCTTTACGCCCGTCGGCCCGGCCCTGGTGCTGTTGACCGCCGCCGAGCTCAAGCGCTTCGGCGAGCTGCGACTACAGCTGCGCGTGAACGGCCAACTGCGGCAAGACATGCGCGTTGCCGGCGACATGATCTACCCGCCGCTGCAGGCCCTGCAATCGCTGACCCGCTTTCAAGACCTCAGTGCCGGCGACCTGATTCTGACCGGCACACCCGTGGGCACCGCGCTGAGTGCGCCGCACAAGGCTGTCGCGTTCATCGGGTCGCTGCTGCCGCCCGCCGTGAAATGGAAGGCCTTCTTCAAGAGCCAGGCGCGCAACCCGAAATACCTGCACGACGGTGACGTCGTCGAGACGACCATCGCCACCGATGACGGCGCCATCGACCTCGGCGCCCAGCGCAACATCGTGAAGTACGCATGAGCGCGAACCTGTTGTGGCCCAGGTACTCCAGCCCGAGCGACCTGGCCGACATCGAAGCCGTCCCACTTTCCGAGCGGGGCTTGCCGGCCTCCACCTACGCGCTGCTGGCGCGCGCGGCACAGATGTGGCCGGACCGGATCGCCGTCAGCGTCGTGCCCGACGGCGAACGTTGGGAGAAGCCCGTTGAGCGCACCTTCAGCCAACTGCTGCACGACGTGCACCAGAGTGCAAACCTGCTGTACCACTTGGGCGTTCAGCGCGGTGACGCGGTCGCGCTCATCGCACCGAACTGCGATGAGCTGATCACCGCGACATTGGCGGCCCAGGTGTCCGGCATCGCCGCGCCCATCAATGGCGCACTCTCGCCGGAGCACGTCAGCGAGCTGGTGCGGCGATCTGGCGCCCGCGTCCTGATCACGGCCGATGCTCAACTCGACACCTCGGCATGGGCCGTGGCAGAGCGTCTCGTCGGCGCCGGCTTGATCGACACCATCCTGCTGATCGGACCGACCGGCGCCACACCCGTCGACGTCCCCGCGATGACAGGGGCGAAGGTCGACTACCTGACGCGACTGTCCGCGGCACACGACGGCACTCGATTCCACGGCACCACACCAGAATCCACCGATCTGGCCGCGCTGTTCCACACCGGCGGAACCACCGGCGCGCCGAAACTGGCCGCCCACACGCACGCCAACGAGGTGGCCGATGCATGGATGATCGCCGCCAACACGGTGCTCGATGAAACCCCGGTGTTGTTCGCCGCGCTGCCACTGTTCCACGTCAACGCCCTCGTGGTGACGCTACTGGCGCCGCTGCTGCGCGGACAGCAGGTGCTGTGGGCCGGCCCGCTCGGCTACCGGGATATGTCGCTCTACGGCAACTTCTGGAAAATCATTGAGCGCTACGGGATCTCCACCATGAGCGCGGTACCGACGGTGTACGCCGTGCTCAGCCTGCTCCCCGTCGATGCCAACATCTCCAGTCTGCGGATGGCGATTGTCGGTGCCTCCGCGCTGCCGCCTGCGGTGCGCAGCGATTTCGAGTCGCACACCGGTGTCCCCCTGCTGGAAGGTTACGGCCTGACCGAGGCCACCTGCGCCAGCGCGCGCAGCTTCCCCGACCATCCCCGGCCCGGCTCGGCCGGTCAGCGGCTCCCCTACCAACAACTCAAGACCGTCGACATCGACGACAACGGCGACTGGCACGAACTGTCGGCCGGCCAGATCGGCACCCTCGTGGTCGGTGGCCCCACCGTGTTCCCGGGCTACGTCACCGACCGCAGCTCTGACGGTTTCGTCCTCGACGGCAACGGCAAGCTCGTCGACGGTTGGCTCGACACCGGCGACCTCGCATGGGTCGACGACGACGGCTTCGTCCATCTCTGCGGGCGCGCGAAGGACCTGATCATCCGCGGCGGGCACAACATCGACCCGGCAATGATCGAAGACGCACTGCTGGCGCATCCCGACGTCACCGGCGCGGCCGCGGTCGGCCGGCCCGACGTGCACGCCGGTGAGGTACCGGTCGCGTATGTCACATTGCGGCCCGACGCTGCCACAACTCCGGATTTGTTGCGGCAGTGGGCCGTTGAGCACGTCGCCGAGAGCGCGGCCGCTCCGAAATCGGTAATCGCGATCGACGCCATCCCCGTCACCGCCGTCGGTAAGCCGTACAAGCTGCCGCTGCGGGCCGACGCCGCCCGAAGCGCGGTCCGTGACGCCGTCGCAGATGTCGACGGCGTGCGCGGCGTGACCGCGGATACCGAAGACGCAGCAACGGTTGTCACGGTGCGCGTGGCCCCCGGCACGGACCGTGCCCCGGTCGAGGCAATCCTGGGCCGTTACGCCCTCACGTGGCGGCTGGTGGATGCGGAGTGAGCACCGTGACGCCAACCCGCACCACGTCGCTGCTTGCTCCACTCATGTTGCGTAGCGATCTCTCGCGTGACGCAGCCACCACATACTGGGCAAAGACGCACGCCGACAAGGTCATACGTTTGCCACATCTCCTCGAATACAACCAACGGCTGTTCTCGTCCACCGACCACGGGTTCTGGCCGGCCACCGCCGGCATAGGTACCTCGATACCGCGCACATGGCACCTCGACGGCTGCGCCGAGATCCGATTCACCAGCGCCGCGGCCATGCTGCGCACCGGCCTGCACTCGCGCGAGGTGTTCCTCGATGAGCAGAACGTCTTCACCCGGGTGTTGGCCCACCACACAGGGCCGCGCGGCGGACGCTGGTTCACCGACGGGTACGACAACTCCGCCCAGCAGCACGTCGCACTGTTGTTGCGCCGCCGAATGGGTGTCGCCGCCAGGATGTTTCGTTCCTTTGTGCATCAGCAGCTGAGCCCGGCGCTGATGGCAGCAGGCGCAAGGGATCTACGGTCCTACGCCTTCCTACCGTATACCCCGCTTCTCGGCGGATCGCCCGGCGTCGCCCACGACAACCCGCCCCAACACCGGTACCACGCAGCGGTGTTTTTCGGCGTGGACGATCGCGCCGCGCTCGACGAGCTTCTCACACACGACAATTTGGCCGAGGTGCTCGACACGCAGCACACCGTGCTGACCGCAGTGCACGGCTATGCGGTGGAGCGCACCGTCCCGGTGATCGGCCGTTCTCGAACCACATCTTTCAACCTCATCGAAGGGACGACCCCATGAGCTTGCCCACCCCGAACCCGTCGTCGACTGCCGTCGTCACCGGCGCGTCATCCGGCATCGGCGCCGACATCGCACGCGAACTCGCCGCCCGCGGCCACAACGTCACCTCGGTGGCCCGCCGCGAAGACCGGCTGCATGCACTTGCTGCGGAGCTCTCGTCAGAAGTCAATGTCGAAGTGATCGGGTGCGATGTCACCGATCCGACGCAGCGGGCCGCACTGTTCAGCACCATCGCAACGCGCGGTCTGCAGGTCGACATCCTGGTCAACAATGCGGGCATCGGAACCATTGGCGCAGTTGTCGACTCGTCCGTGGATGCGGAAATCAACCAGGTCCGCGTCAATGTCGAGGCTGTCATCGACCTGACGACCCGCGCCGTACAGCAGATGGTTCCCCGCCGCCGCGGCGCCATCCTCAACGTCGGGTCAAGCGCCGGGTTCATGCCGACACCCACACAGGCCGGCTACGCCGCCACCAAGGCATTTACCCATGTGTACGGCGAAGGACTGCGCGGAGAGCTCGCGGGCACCGGCGTCACTGTCGCCACGTTGTGCCCAGGGCCTGTGGCGACCGAATTCCTCTCTGCCGCAGGCGCTGACGACGATGTATTCCGGTTGCCCAAAATGATGTACATGTCCTCCCGCGACGTTGCACGAGCCGGCATCGAGGCCATCGATCGCGACTGCGGGACGGTGATCCCGGGGTGGCCAACCCGGGTTGTCACCCGTATCGCGCGCCTTGTTCCCAACCGCCTCCTCGTGCGTGTTCTTGCCTCGGGCAGGCGCTCGCTGCTGACGAGCAGTTGATCCCATGACCGACCCCTCCTCGACGGCATCCGCACTCAAATCCGCAATGTGCGTGGCGGTCCCGAACTATCTGCGGTGGTACCACCGCCACGAAATCCACATCGACGCCGAGATTCCCGAGCCGGCGTTGCTTGTCGCCAATCACGGCTTCGGCGGCCTGGCGGACCTCAACGTGCTGGCGATGATCGCCGTCCGCGAGAAAGCGGCACTCAAACGGCCGACCACCGCGCTCGTTCACCAGGTGGCGTGGACGGTCGGCGCGGGCCGCATCGCCGAGTTTCTCGACGGCCGGCCCGCAAGCCAGGAATCGGCAGACGCCGCCTTCGCCGCCGGGCACAACGTGCTGGTGTTCCCCGGCGGCGACGTCGATGCCGGGAAGTCCTGGCGGGACCGCAATCAGGTGCATTTCGATGAGCGCTGCGGGTTCGCCCGCCTGGCCATGACTCATGACGTCCCGGTGGTCCCCGTCGTGACGGCCGGCGCCGGTGACTCGTTGTTCGTCGTGTCCGACGGCCGAGGCCTCGCCCGACGATTGGGCCTGCACCGGCGTCTGCGCATGAAGACATTGCCCATCAGCGTCACCATTCCGTGGGGACTCAATATCGGCGTCGCCGGCATGCTCCCCTACGTCGCATTGCCGACCAAGCTGGTGACCGCGGTCCTGCCCCCGATGACCGCGAATCCCGGGGAAACCGCCGAGGACTTCGCGTCCCGAATCGAGGCCGCCATGCAGACGCGCCTCGACGCACTCGTCGCCAACCGCATGCCGATCATCGGCTGATTCGAGTCGAGGATCGAAATGCCTGACCCTGTAACGCAATCCGTGCCCGTTGTCGTCGTCGGAGCGGGACCGACCGGTGTCACTGCCGCGACGTTGCTCGCCGACCACGGCGTGCCGACGCTGGTTCTGGACCGCTGGGAATCGGTCTATCCCCAGCCCCGCGCGGTGCACCTCGATGACGAGATTCATCGCATTCTTGCCCGCCTCGGCGTGGCCGAAGAGTTCGCCACGATTTCCCGCCCAGCGCTCGGCTTACGGTTGCTCGACCAGAACCACCACACGCTGGCACAGTTCGACCGCGACCCCGCCCGCAGCCGGCATGGCTTCCCGCAAGCCAACATGTTCGACCAACCCGAACTGGAACAGCTGCTGCGTGCCAACCTGGCCACGCGACCAAATGTGCAGCTGCGCGGCAACTCCGAGGTCACCGGCATCACCCAACACGAACCGGGCCGCGTCCGGGTGACCTACTCCGACCGCGCCACCGGGACGGAGCACGTCGTCGAAACCAGCTACGTGCTGGGCTGCGACGGAGCCAACAGCATCGTGCGAGCCTCCATCGGTGCGGCCATGGACGACCTGCGGTTCGAGCAGCGCTGGCTGGTGGCCGACGTCGTCACCGAAGCCGAACTCGAGCAGTGGGATGGCGTGCACCAGGTCTGCGATCCCGTTCGGGCTGCGACGTACATGCGGATCGGCCCCAACCGCTACCGGTGGGAGTTTCGACTGCTGCCGCCGGAAACAGCCGCCGACTTCAGCACGATCGAGACCCTTCGGCCCTTGATCGCACCGTGGATCGGCGATGTCGCCGACGACGACCTCGACCTGGTGCGGGTCACCGAGTACACGTTTCGCGCACAGATCGCCGACAGATGGCGGGACCGCAACGTGTTCCTCCTCGGCGACGCCGCCCACCTCACGCCGCCCTTCATCGGGCAGGGCATGGGCGCGGGCCTGCGTGACGCGATGAACCTGGCGTGGAAAGTCGCCGGTGTGATCGACGGCGAACTACCCGAAGCACTGCTGACGACCTACGAGCAGGAGCGGAAACCCCACGCGCGCAGCATGATCGGCCTGGCATTGGCCATGGGGTGGGCAATGACGGCCGGTGGTCATGCGGGAAACTTGGTGCGGCGCACCGTCACACCCCGGCTCCGGTTGATACCCGGCCTGCGCGACAAGCTCACCCACGGCACGACCCCCCGGCTGCACGAGTCTGCGTTGGTCATCAAGAGCCGGAGACCCCGCCACCTTGCCGGCACCTTGTGCCCCAACCCGGTACTGGCCGACGGCCGGCGCCTGGACACGGTGTTGGGCAACGGCTTTGCACTCGTCACCACGACGCGTCCCCTGGCGTTCCAGCTCGCCGCGCTCGATGAGCACGGCATCGTCGTTCATGTCGCCGAGCCCGGGGGCGAACTGGAGCGGTGGCTGCGCCACGGACATGCGACCGCTGCCGTAGTCCGGCCAGATCGGACGGTCATGTGCGCGGGCCGCGACGTGTCGAAACTCTGTGCCGCGATACCAGGTTTCACGTCATTCGCTCAGGCTCGCAACGCCCAGCCACCCATCCAGACCACCAGTTAGGCGATCGTCATGTCGTCCTTCCTCTACCAACTGGGCCACCTGCTGGTGCGCCGGCGCCGCTGGGTCATCGTGGCCTGGCTGCTCGCGCTCGCCGTCGCGGGCGGCCTGGCCGGCTTCAACAAGGGCACCGACGACACCTTCTCGGTGCCCGGCACCCAATCTCAGGACGCCCTGGACTACCTCGGGCGCGTGTTCCCCGAAACCAGCGGCTCCTCGGCCCAGCTGGTCATCGTCGCCCCGGCCGGCCAGGACGTCACTGCGCTGAGCGCCGCACCGACCGCGACTGCCGTCGACCAGCTCACCAAGCTGCACCAGGTCGCCTCGGTCATCAACCCGTTCGATCCCGCCCCGAAGACCGACACCCCGCCCGGCAGCCCACAACCCCGGATTCAGGCACCCATCTCGACCGACCATCGCGCCGCGATCCTCACCGCCCAACTGACGGTCGCACTCGCCGACGTCACGCCCGAGACCCGCGATCAGATCACCCATATCGGACAAGACCTGGCCACCGCGATCGGCCACGGCGTGAGCGTGCACGTCGGTGGGCCCGCCTTCAGCAATCCGGTCCCCAAACTCAGCCCCACCGAAGGGATCGGCCTACTCATCGCGCTGCTGGTGCTGCTGGTGGTGTTCGGGTCCCTGATCGCCGCCGGTATGCCGCTACTGACCGCGATCCTCGGTGTCGCGATCTCGGTGGCGCTGATTTACGCCGCCACCGCCGTCACTCCCGTGTCGTCGACCGCGCCGATGCTGGCGGTGATGCTGGGGCTGGCCGTCGGCATCGACTACGCACTGTTCCTGTTGTCGCGGCACCGCGACCAACTCACCGAAGGTCTCGACGTCGCGGAGTCGGTGGCCCGCGCCACCGCCACGGCCGGATCGGCCGTGATGTTCGCGGGTCTGACGGTAATCATCGCGCTGCTGGGCCTGTTCGTCGGCGGTATCCCGTTCCTGACCACGATGGGTCTGGCGGCCGCTTCCGCCGTGGCGATCGCCGTCGCGATCGCGGTCACTCTGATCCCCGCGCTGATGGCTCTCGCCGGCGAACGTCTGCGGCCCAAAACCAAACCGACGCAGGCAAAAACGGCCACCAAGACGCGACCCCGCCGTATCGAATGGAGCCGACTGTGGGTGCAGTTGGCCACCCGCAAGCCGTTGGTGACGGTCGTCGTCATCGTCGCCGGCCTGGCCGTGTGCGCGCTACCGGCGACTGAGCTGCGACTTGCTCTGCCCGACAACGGTTCCGAAGAACACGGCAGCCCCGCCCGCGACACGTACGATGTCATCGACGAATATTTCGGCCCCGGCTACAACGGCCCGCTCATCGTCACGGCCGACATCATCGCCAGCACCGACCCGATCGGTGTGGTCAACAGGATCGCCGAAGACATCGCGCACCTGCCCGGGGTGGCCAGTGTCCCGCTCGCCACCCCAAACCCCAAGGCGGACACCGGCATCATCCAAGTCGTACCCACCACAGCCCCGGACTCGGCGCAAACCGAGACCCTCGTGAACACGCTGCGCGCCCAGCGTGAGCATTTCAAGCAGGCCTATGGCATCGACACCGCCGTCACTGGCATCACCGCCGTCGGTGTCGACGTGTCGGCCCAACTGGGCGCCGCGCTGGTGCCGTTCGGCGTGCTGGTCGTCGGGCTGTCACTGGTCCTGCTCGCGATGGTGTTCCGCTCGGTCTGGGTGCCCGTCAAAGCCACCGCCGGATATCTGCTGTCAGTGGGTGCCGCCTTCGGGGCGACCTCCTTCGTCTTCCAACAGGGCCACTTGGCGAGCGCGCTCGGGGTGGACCGGGTCGGCAGTGTGGTCAGCTTCCTGCCGATCATCCTCATGGGTGTGCTGTTCGGCCTGGCCATGGACTACGAGGTGTTCCTGGTCTCGCGGATACGGGAAAGCTATGTGCACGAAGGCGATCCGCAGCAGGCGATCCAATCCGGATTCGTCTCCGCCTCGCGCGTCGTGACCGCCGCCGCTGTCATCATGTTCGCCGTGTTCGCCGCGTTCGTCCCCGAGGGCAGCGCCGTCATCAAACCGATCGCCTTCAGCCTCGCCGTCGGCGTCTTCGTCGATGCGTTCCTGGTCCGCATGACCCTGGTCCCGGCGGTGCTCGCACTGCTCGGCCGGCGCGCGTGGCACCTGCCCGGCGCCATCGACCGCCGCCTGCCCATCTTCGACGCCGAAGGCGACGGCCTCATGCACGAACTGCGGCTGGCGGACTGGCCCGAACCCGGTTGCGACGATGCCATCGATGCCGCCGGTCTGACGCGCACCGACGACCGCGGTTGCACCGTCTACGCCGACATCGATCTGGCCGTGCCGCGTGGTTCCGTCCTCGTGCTACACGGCCCCGGTCCGGCCGGAAAGACCGCGCTGCTGTACACCCTGGCGGGCCGTGTCGGCCGCATCGCCGGTGACCTCAAAGTACTGGGACACGTTCTGCCGCAACATATGCGGACGGTCCGCCGACAGGTCGCCGTGGTCACCTGCCACGACACCGCCGCGCCGGAAGCCGCGCTCGACGAGGCGCTCGCGAACGACGTCGAGCTGATTCTCATCGACGACGCCGACGTCGTCATCCGCACCACCTCGCGGGACCGGCTGCGCGAAGTCCTCGCTGACCGCCACAGCACATCCGGACGCCCTGTCACCTTCGTGGTGACCTGCCAGGACCTCGCCCGCATCGCCGACCTGTTGCCCGATGACACCGACGGCGTCCACACCGTGGACCTCAACCCTGCAACCGCCGGAGCGACAAAATGATCGCCTCTCTCACCAGCCTCACCCGCGACTCCGTAGCGCACGGAAAGCTCCTGTGGCGCACTTGGTTCGGTCTGCTGTTGCTACCGGTGCTCGTGATGGGCCTGTTCCTGTGGGCGTTCTGGGCGCCCGAATCCAACCACGGCGCCGCCAAGGCCGCCGTGGTCAACAACGACAAGCCCGTGACCGTCGATGGCCAGACCATCCCGCTGGGGCGGCAATTGGCCAGCAACCTCACCACGTCGAAGGCTGCCTTCACCTGGATCCTGACGGACGCCGCAGATGCTCGCGACGGTCTGGCACGCGGCGACTACGGCGCCGTCGTCACCATCCCGGAAGACTTCTCCGCCAAGGCGACATCATCGGCGAGCAGCAATCCGCTCGATGCGGGTCAAGCCGAAGTCCGGGTGCAGGCGTCCAATGCCACCGGTGTCGCGGACCCGCTGGTCACCAGCCAAATCGCCCAGGTGGTGCTGCGAACCCTCAATCAGCAGATCGTCCAGACCTACCTGGACCGGGTGTACATGTCCTTCGGCACCATCCACGACCAGCTCGACGCCGCAGCGGACGGCGCATCCCAATTGGCCGACGGGGCAGACAAACTGACGGCGGGCGCAGCACAGCTGTCGGCCGGAACCAGTGAGCTTTCTTCGGGACTCGATGCGGCCCAAGCCCAGGTAAACCAGGTACGGACGGCAGCTTCCGGCTTGCAGGATCAACTTCAGCTACCACCGCCTCCCCCACCGCCGGCAGCGATCACCGGCCGCGTCGACGCACTCACCGGGCAGATCGGCACCGCCATCAATGGCGTCCATCAACTCGATTCCGGTGCGCATCAGTTGGAGGGCGGTTTGCGGCAACTGTCCGGTGGCGCACACGAATTGGCGACCCAACTCGCGCAGGGCCGCGATCAGGTACCCCCCTACGACAAGGCACAGCGGGAACGCATGAGCAATGTCGCGGCCACGCCCGCCGTTGCGGTAACCGACGGCACCGATCTGGGCGCTGCCGTCGCCGCAGTAGCGGTAACCCTGGCGCTGTGGGCCGGCGCGCTCAGCATGTTCATCAGCGCCCCGCCGCTGCCGAACGCCGTTCTCACATCGCGGCAGTCCACGCGACGGATCGTGGCGAACGCGATCGCGCCAGGTGTCGCGATCGCGGTGGTGTCCGCGATCCTGTTGAGCCTCACACTCATACCGGTGCTCCATCTATCTGCGGGCAGGTGGTTCGGATTGCTCGGGGTGGCGATAATGACGGCATTGGCGTTCACGGCTCTCAACCAGGCCGCCACCGCCGCGTTCGGTCTGGCGGGCCGGTTCGTCTGCATCGCCGTGCTGGTTCTCGCGGTCGTCACCAGCCTGACCTCCACGATTCCCCCGACACTCCACAGCATCGGCGACGTACTGCCCACGCACGCAGCGATTCTCGCGCTGCGGGGAGTGATCATCGGGTCGAACACCACCATCGGCGGGGCGCTCGAACTCGCCGTCTGGATGATCGGCGCCGCGGTCGCAACCCTGTTTGTGACCGAGCGACGTCGCTCGCTCAACGGCCGACAGTTGCGCCTCGGCTACCACCCGTCGCCCGCGGTATGACAATGCCAATCTGCCGGTATCGCCCGGAGGAGAGAACAGTTCCTTCAGCGCGAGCAACAGCCACCAATCGTCCACTGCCGACGTCCTGAGAGGAACATCGATGCGACGCCCACCCGCCGGCCTGCCGATCTACGCGCCGGACATCTACGCTGTCGACGCCATCACCAACCCCTATCCCCACTACCAGAGGATGCGTGACCTCGGTCCGGTGGTATGGCTGGCGAAGCAGCGGGCATATGCGTTGCCGCGCTACACCGAGTGCAAATCGGTACTGCGCGACGACAAGACCTTTCTGTCGGGTCAGGGCGTGGCGCTCAACCCGATCACCAACCGGATGTCGCACGGCACCACACTCAACAGCGACGGCGTCGAGCACGAACAACGCCGCAAGCGCGTCGCGCACCGCATGCTGCCGCGCGCTCTGCGCGCCATCAGCGACACCGTCGACGACACGGCTCGCAGGGTCGTCGAGACAGCGCTCGGCAAGGGAGATGTCGACGGTGTCAACGACCTCGCGGCTGCGCTACCGCTGGCGGTCGTACCCGACCTCATCGGTTGGCCGCGTGATCAACGCGATCACCTGATTGCCTGGGCCGGAGCGACATTCGATGTACTCGGCCCGCTCAACTGGCAGGCGATCAAAGCGGTGCCCAACACCCTGCTCATGCTGCGCTTCGCCCGGCGCGTGGTTCGGGAGCGCAACGTCATCGAGGGCAGCATGGCGGATGAGCTACTCGCCGCGGCGGACGAAGGCCAACTGGCGCACGACGAATGCCCGCCGTTGCTCGTCGACTACATCGCCCCGTCGATCGATACCACCATGAGCGCGATCTCCAACGCGTTGTACCTCTTCGCCAGGCACCCCGACCAGTGGCGACTACTCAAGGATGAGCCCGGCCTCATGGCGAACGCCGTCAATGAGATCGTCCGCTACGAGCCACCGCTACGCGCCTTTGCGCGGTGCACGGCGCAGCAGACCGAAATCGCCGGATGGCCAATCCCCTCGGGCGCACGAGTCCTGGTGATCTATGCCTCCGCCAACCGCGACGAACGAGAGTGGGAGAACCCCGCGGTCTTCGACATCCGACGTGACGCCGGCCGCCACGTCGGTTTCGGGCAGGGAGCGCACGCCTGCGCCGGACAGGCCCTGGCCCGCTTGGAGACAACGGCGATGTTGCGGGCGCTGATCGAGCGCGTGGACCGGATAGAACTGACCGGCACGCCCAAATGGGCGATCAACAACATCATCCGCCGCCACGAACGGTTGCCGCTCAAGCTGATTGCCGCCTAGTCCCGGAGACCGAACAGCTCACCCCGCCCTCCTGATCCGCCACTGCCCATCCTGTTTCTCCACCAGCCCGCTGATCTCCAGCAGCGCCAACGGTCCGAGCACACGTTCGGGCGGCAGGGCCGCACCGACCGAGATCTGCTCGAGGCTGCGGAAACCCCGCGCCGGCAGCGCCTCGTACACCTGAAGCTGGTCCGGGGTCAGGCCATCCAGCGGTGTCTCCGGATGGTCGGGTTCGCCGGCGAGTTCGCCTATCCGCCCGATCAATTCGACGACCTGCTCCGCCCGGTCGACCAGAACGGCGTCGTTGCGAATGAGAACGTGGCATCCTGCCGAAGCGGCCGACGTCACCGGGCCGGGCACCGCACACACCTTGCGCCCCATCGCGGTCGCCCACGCCGCGGTGTTGGCCGCCCCGCTGCGCAAACCCGCCTCCACCACCACGGTGGCGCCGGATAGCGCCGCCGCCAAGCGGTTTCGGGTCAAGAACCGGTACCTGGTCGGCCGCTCCCCCGGCGGATACTCACTGAGCAGCAGCCCCGAGGTGGCCACCCGGTGCAGCAGCGCCGAATGCCCGGACGGGTACGGCACGTCGACACCCCCGGCGAGCACCGCCATGGTGACGCCGTCCGACGCCAGCGCGGCGCGGTGCGCTGCGCCGTCGATGCCATAGGCGCCCCCAGAAACCACCGCGGCGTCACGTTCGACGAGGCCCGCCGTGATCTCGGCAGCGACATGCTCGCCATACGACGTGCAGGCCCTGGTGCCGACGATCGCGGCGGCGCGTTCGGCGATGTCATCGAGGCGGGCCGGGCCGAGCGCCCACAACACCATGGGCGGATAACCCGATGGCCGCGCCCGCACCTCCTTATTCCCGAACGCGACGAACGACAGGTATGGCCACTCGTCATCGTCGGGAGTGATCAGCCGCCCACCCCGGCGATCGAGAATCTCCAAATCCCGGGCCGCACAATCGACCTCACGGCGGGCCGCGACACTGCCGGTGAGTTCCTTGTCCTCCTGACCACGGCGAATCATGTCCGCCGTCTCGACCGGGCCGCGATCGGCCACCAATGCCGTCAGCCGCGGGCACGGCGGTTCCACCACGCGCGACAGATACGCCCACGCTCGTCGTTCCAGATCGTCGTCACTCATCGGAGCTCTCCCTCTCGGAAACCCAAAGCCGTGCTGACGTCTTCGAGATTGGGTGAATCGCGGCCCGCCAGATCAGCCAGAGACCACGCGACACGCAAGGTGCGGTCAACGCCCCGGATACTCAACCGCCCGGAATCCAACGATTCTCGTAGCGGTTTCATCGCGTCCCGGCTCAGCCGGAATCTGCGGCGCAGCACGGGCCCAGGCACCTCGGCGTTGGTGCGGACGCCGACTTCCTGCCATCGCTCGGCGGCGGCCGCGCGGGCGGCGGCGACCCGGGCACGGACAGCACCGGTGGATTCGGCGGCATGGTCACCGAACGCCCCGGCGAGTACCGGATGCATGTCGACGCGCAGATCGACTCGGTCCATCAACGGCCCGGACAGCTTGCCCAGATATCGGCGCCGGTCGGCCGACGGGCATACGCAATCCCGCGGGTTCGGCGGCGCGCACGGGCAGGGATTGGCCGCGAGCACCAACTGAAACCGTGCCGGATAGCACGCCACGCCGTCACGACGGGCCAACCGAATCTTGCCTTCCTCCAACGGGGTTCGCAAGGCTTCGAGCACGCTGGTCCCGATCTCCGCGCACTCATCGAGGAACAAGACGCCACGATGCGACCGGCTGATGGCACCGGGGCGCGCCATCCCGGAGCCGCCGCCGACCAACGCCGAGACACTGGACGTGTGATGCGGCGCGACGAACGGCGGGCGGGTGATCAGCGGCGTATCACCGGTGAGCAGCCCCACCACCGAATGGATGGCGGTGACCTCCAGGGCCTCCTCCTCGGTCAGGTCCGGCAGCAGCCCCGGCAGCCGTTGGGCCAGCATCGTCTTGCCGATTCCTGGCGGCCCCGTGAGCATCAGGTGGTGCGCGCCCGCGGCGGCGATCTCCACTGCCCACCGCGCTTGCGTCTGCCCCACCACATCGGCGAGGTCGACGCCGTCGTCAGCGGCCGGCGCCGTCGTGTCGACCCGGCCGTCCAGCGCCGCCTTCCCGTTGAGCCACGCCTGCATCTGCCCGAGCGTGCGAACGCCCGACACCTCGATGCCGTCGACCAGGCTGGCCTCGGCCAGGTTCTCGGCGGGCACCACCACCGACGGCCAGCCCTCACGCTTGGCGGCCATGACGGCGGGCAGCACACCCTTGACCGGGCGCACCCGCCCGTCGAGCGCCAGTTCGCCCAGCAGGACGGTCTTCTCCAGCCGCTCCCAGTGTGTCTTCAGATGCGCCGACAGCACCGATGCGGCGATCGCCAGGTCGTACATCGACCCGCCTTTCGGCAGCGTGGCCGGCGACAGCCCGAGAGTGAGCCGCGACATCGGCCAGCTGTTGCCGCAGTTGGTGATCGCCGCCCGGACCCGGTCCCGCGACTCCTGCAGCGCCGCGTCGGGTAGGCCGACCAGATGCACCCCCGGCAGCCCCGAGGTGATGTCCGCTTCGATCTCCACCATGACGCCGTCGAGGCCGCGGATGGCCACCGAGTAGGCCCGTCCCAGCGCCATCAGCCGATACCTTTCAGATGCACCAGCTCCGGCTCCCGGCCGCCGAGACGTACACCGACCACGTCGATCCGCACATCGGGCCAGTGGGCGTTCTGCTCGGCCAGCCAAACACTGGCCAGCCGACGCAGGCGACGGGCCTTCTCGGGCGTCACCGCTTCCTCGATACCGCCGAACTCGGTCGTGGTGCGGGTCTTCACCTCGACGAAAACCACCGCACTGTGGTCCCTTTCGGTGGCGATGACGTCGAGCTCACCCCACCGGCAACGCCAGTTCCGGGCCAGGACCGTCATTCCGAGCGAGATCAGGTGATCGACCGCGAGTTGTTCACCGAGTGCTCCGATCTCGGCGCGGGTCATGCGTGGTGGTGTGTTCATGCCGTCACGGTGGCCGGAGCCACCGACAGATCACGGGACGAAGACCCCCGGATCCGGCGCCCGGAAGACAGTTATGCACAGTGCGCGATTCATCCACAGGACGGCCCGCGTGCTGACCGCCGGCGGCTTCAGCGCTGCGAAGCGGTGGGGTCCCACAGCCCGTGCGCCGAGGAATCTTCGACTTGCGTCTCGTAGATGGTCACCTTCATTTCGATGACGTCGAGGCAGTGCTGAAGGCTGGCGAGTTGCGCACGGACGTGGGCTTCATGTCGCCGTAGGAGCTCCAGGCGCTGGACTTCGTTACCTGGCCCTTGGCGTACCAGGGCGGCGAATTCGGCGAGCTGGGCAAGCGGCATTCCGGATTCGCGTAGTCGGACGCAGATCTCCAGCCAATCAATATCGGTTTGCGTGTAGCGGCGGCGGCCGGAGCTTGTTCGCGTGAGGTCACTGACGAGTAGGTTCTCGCGTTCATAGAACCTGAGGGTGTGGACACTCAGGCCGGTGCGTTCTGCCACTTGCCCGATCGTAAAAGTCTGTGTCATAAGAATATTCATCCCCAGAGGTTGACCTAGAGCGCACTCTAGATTCTAGCGTGGCGGCATGACTGCAACCACCACACAGCAACCGATCCTGTCTGGGTTTGGACATGAATCGACCAGCCAGGACGTCATGGCCGGCGTGGACCTCGCCGGCGCCGTCGCTGTCGTCACGGGCGGCTATTCAGGCCTGGGGTTGGAAACCACCACCCATCTGGTCCGGGCAGGAGCGCACGTCATTGTGCCGGCCCGTCGCGTGAACACCGCCGCTCGCGCCGTCGACCATCTCGGCGACGCCGTGACGGTGATCGACGCTGACCTTGCCGACCTCGATTCGGTGTCCAGGTGCGCGCAGCACATCCGCGATACATGGACTCAGATCGACCTGTTCATCGGTGCTGCCGGCATCATGGCCACTCCCCTGCGGCGGGTTGGTCAAGGCTGGGAGAGCCAGTTCGCCGTCAATCACCTCGGCCACTTCTCGTTGGTCGCGGAACTGTGGCCCGCGTTGGCGCGCGGAAGGGCCCGTGTGATTGCGTATTCGTCCGCCGGCCACCATATTTCGGATATCCGGTGGGATGATCCACATTTCACCACCGGCTATGACAAGTGGCAGGCCTACGGTCAGGCGAAAACGGCCAACATCCTGTTCGCATTGCACCTGGATTCACTCGCGGTGGGTACGGGCGTACGCGCGTTTTCTCTGCATCCGGGTTCCATCCTCACTCCATTGCAACGCCATCTCGAGTCGGCCGAAATGGTCGACCGCGGCTGGATCGACGAGCAGGGCAACGTCGCAGACCAAACGTTCAAGACCGTGTCCCAGGGCGCCGCAACCGGTCTTTGGGCGGCGACCAGCCCACAGCTGGCAGACCGGGGTGGTCTGTACCTCGAGGATTGCGACGTCGCAGGCCCGGCCGGCGCGGACGGTACCGGGCTGAAGTCCTACGCGATGGACCGCGACAAGGCAGCCGAACTGTGGGACCTCAGCGTGGCGCTGACGGGCCGTGACCTGAACTGACATCTGCCCTCGGCCGTCGTTGCGCAACCAGGCGACCATCGAGAGCGGTCCGAAAAGACTGATTACTGCCGAGGAACAATCAATGGTTGCGTCCAGCAGAGTGGTGTATGAGTCGGACCTGATTAGCGGTACCGGCGTGTCGTAGCCGACTGATTGAAGGTCATCGCGTGATTCTTCGAGGGACCCGTCAAAGTCACTCGAGCAAAGGAACCACGCGATGACCGTTGCCCAGAATATCGACCTGCCGACTGTGCTGGCCGAACGACTCACCACCACACATCCCGACGTGCTGCGCGAGCTGCTCGCCACGTTCATCCA